>NZ_LKGW01000157.1:0-239933 GCF_001467335.1 Pseudomonas sp. ICMP 10191 | reverse complement strand
AGGTCTTTCACGCCCTCGAAATCGATTGCGCCGCCACTGTTGATCAACAGGTCGTTGCCACTGTTCAGTTTGGCAACCTGATAACGCTGATCGCCGCCACTTGCCAACGTCAGGTTACCGCCTGTAGTGATTTCACTGCTGATATTGCGCGTGTCGGTCACTTCATCGCGCTTGAAGTTTTTCGCCCCAAAACTCCCCTTCTTCTTTTTGTCATACAGCGAATAATCACTGTCCTGCGCAGCCAAGATGGCGAGGTTTTCACCGGCAACCAGGTACGCTTCTTTCCCGGCCGTAATACGGCTGGAGATCACGGAGAGGTTCTGGCCAGCCTGCAAGGCAACGCTGCCTCCCGCTTCAAGATCGGCGGCAACCTGGCTGACGTGGTCTTCCTGGCGGGTCAGTTTTTTGCTTTTGGACAGGGAGTGTTCTTCGTCCGCCGCAGAGCTGATGGTGAGGTTTTCGGTCGCGGCCATGGCGATGTCGCGTTTGGCGTCGATCTGGCTGGCGATGACGGAGATGTCGCGTCCGGCCTGAACGGTCAGGTCGCGTCCGGAACTGGCGGTGGAACCCAGTTGGGTGATGTCGCTGCTGTTGTGTTTGCTGTCCGAGAACAGGCTGTTGGTGACTTCGGTCGGGGCGATGGTGACGTCGCGTCCGGCCTGGATGGTCATGTCACGACCGCTTTCCAGCACGCTGCCTTTGTTGATGACGTCGCGACCGGCCGAGATGCTCATGTCGTTAGCGGCTTCGATGCGCGCTGCGCTGTCGGCGAACTCGTTGTGGCGCTGACCGCGTGCACTGTTGTCCAGCGAGGTGACGCTGCGTTCGTTGATCACGTCGCCGTTGATCGCGGTCAGTGAAACATCGCGGCCTTTGATGATGCCGCCAGCGGTGTTGATCAGATCATTACCCGCGAGCAGATCGAGCCGGTTGCCGGCTTCTATCAGGCCGGTGATGATCAGGTTGTTGCCTGCGACTGCCGAGAGGTTGTTGGCGGCGTGCAAGGTACCGACGTTGTTGAGGTTCTGGCCGGCGATCAATGAGACGTCGTTACCCGCAATCAATGCCCCGGTCGGACCAAGGCGATTGTCGGCCTGTGCCAGATACAGAAATTCGTTGCGCAGATGCTTGATGCCCTTATCGCTCAGGCCACGACTAAAGCGCGCAGCAAAGGAAGGGAGGTTTTGCAGTAAGCGGATAAAACAACACCGGTACGAGGCCGGTGTCAGATCAACTCGAAACCTCTACACATTAGGTGCACCGACTAAAAGCCAAGCGTAAGGCCGCACCTACATCGGAAGGACTACTACCGCTGGGGATAATGACATAGTCACTCTCACTTAGTCCCTTACCACTCCAGGCTTCTAGCTTTTCGTGATGGCTAGGACGAATAGTTATCTGGTCTCCCTTACTTTCGATACTGCATTTTTTCATATCTTTAAATAATGCACGCTTATTCTTGTAGCTATAGCGCTCCAACGTACTGCTAACCCATTGGTCATATCGTTGACTGGTCAAGTCGTGGTCAAATAAATCCATATCAAACGTAGCTTCAGGATGAATCCAAACATCCTTACGCGGCTCGGGAAGCACAAATCGGCTATGGGCCAAGGCATCCAATACCACAACACCTAACTCTTGATCACTGATTTCAGGGATGGCGTGATGCTCGACACCCTGTGGATCAGCTCGAATACTCCGATAGCCAGAATAAGTTTTAACGTAAATAAATTCCTTATTGACTCCTGCATCCGCCCAGGTTGTTTTCACGACATCGTTCATCTTATTTCACCTTGGTAATTTTTAACGTAATGCCTTTGCTCTGACCATTTTCAATGGCTCTATTGATTTGTTCCCATTGAGCGCTAGTCGTGGCTTCAGGAATGGCAACTTGTAATTCGCGAGTGATAATTTGACTTGAAGTAACTGTCACACCTTTCAAGCCTGATTCGGAAAAATTAGCAGCGGCATCAATATTTCCTTTGAGCGATGAATATACTTGGCTCGGATTAGCAAGTTTGGCAGCAGTCGTCGTATCAAGTGTCTTGGCGCTGGTCGCTATACCAGTGGTTTCGTCAAAAAAGTCAAACGTCTTGAAGTGAGGCGGTGGTCGAGAGCCTGCTGGCAGTTGCGTCCCAAGGTAATCCTCCCAAGGCATTCCTTGGCCTTGAATACCCTTGCCCCACTCAATCCCAGTAGTAGCACGGTCTACCGCCCCGCCAGTTGCTTTTGCACCAACTCTCCAACTTCACCAAATGGTAGTTTAGATTTCAACTTCCTGAGTCACTCCTACCTCTGGTTTCAGTTGAACAAAATTCAACCACGCCAATAGCGCCCTCTCAAACGAGTCGATATTAATTAGCTCAAAGTAATTTTCATCATAGAGCGAATAAATTCTTACCTGCCCCTTAGTTAACTCAGCCCCCCAAGCATCGCGACTCCAATCTGAAAAGTTAATCTTAGAACTTTTAACAGATCTTATTCGCACAACACCTTCATCCAGCCACGGCACGGTGTCTAAAAACAGTTGCCCTCCATCATCAGTTAGGAGACAAGCAAGTGGGCTGACGCCGTCTTTGTTGACAATACTTGAACTAACACTCGATGAAAGAGCTCCACCAGACTCATCCCATGAAAAATGCAATTTCATTTTAACCCCCTAAAGCTTTGGATATACAGCAGTTTTCGGACTTATATATCCCTCGACTTTGACGCCACTAGGTCTGGTTCCCGTCCATTTGTTACCCACAATTTTCTTGTTCTGAAAGGCTCCGTCCACTTCAACTTTTATTCGATCTGCGGTCCAAGAGCCTGGAAATATTATAGACATACCGCCATTGTTCGTCCTGGGCAAAAACTATCCTGGATTGACTGGATCTCCCACCTGGATTTTAGCACTATAAACACCTTGCGCATTCGCTATAGAGGCTGGACCAGGGATCACCTTAACATCACCCGTCGCGGTTGAATGTCCGCCAACGACATTGCCATTTGGCTATAATATGACCATCAAAATCAATCGACGCAGTGATTTTACTTACAGAAATTGGGGCCCGTGCATTGAGATCAAACGTGCCCTTTTCACCAACAAATCAACCTTATCTTTTTAACTTTCTCATCACATATTGATCTAGACATTCTTCTAAAGGCTTGACAGTCCCTAGAACATGAAGCTCTCCTGTTTCCTTATCAATTAGGAACGGTCCATTTCCAGCCAGCTGGGCCGAAAAACTCCCTATTTCTAAATACTCTTTAGATTGATAGCAAAAGAACCACCCCACAGAAAACTCTTCCTCATGCGTTAACTGCAGAGGAATATCCGAGTCTTTTAAATACGTATTAGCTCGTTCCAGCGCACTCTCATAGGTAATCATTAATTATTCCTCAGCAACTGTAGAGTCTTAAAATTATTCATATTAGTTGGCCTCCCATTTTGCCCATCTAGATATCAGATAACCCCATTCTTATTAACTACTTTTAATACATGGCCTGGCTGACCTCGACCATAGGAACCCAACACAATCCCGCGCGCGCCGTCCCCGCCACCGGCCATGTGTTGGGTGATAGTCTCGAGTGAAGACACACTGCTAAACTTAGCGCCATAGTGCTTCTCTAGCACTGTCAACGGAGCACCTTTGGTGGGATTTATCGGTAATGCAGATGCTGGAAGTGGAGATGTTGCCGGAATAGCGTCTACTACCGTTCCAGCCGCATCTGCCTCTTTTGCACCACTTTATTCCGCTTACCGAAATGGTTCTATCAAATCAGCCCCAAAACGAATGAAAAAGCGAAACAATTTTATTTAGAACGCGAATGCTTTAATTAAATAAAACCAAACCCTTTCCAATTGAATATTTTAACCGCCATAAAGCTTAAAAAATTCATTCTATCTACGATCCAGTATTGAACATCGTCAGGGATAAGCAATCCAAAATCGCTACTACAACGAGCGTCCCACAGTGTCTTTGGCAACGCCAATTCCTCATGCAACCGACCATAGTCGGTATGTCGGTAAATCCCACGGTCGAAATTTACGTAAAAGCTCGGCAATTTCATACGCAAAAAATTCCATTTTCGCAAATCCATTTCTCCTCCATAAGACAAGAACCGCTCTACATCCTTATAAAAACTCTTGGCACTTTCCAAAGTTAAGCCTTTGAAAAAGAAATCGCGCATCATCGTAAAACTTATCACTTCTGCTTCGGCACTATCGATGTACTGATAAAAATTATGAGCTCCTAGAACTGAGATCCCACCCCGAAAGAGCCCAAGAGCTTTTTCATAATCTTCCTGCTTTAGCCGGCCTGTTTCAATATACGACAAATAATCCGGCCGGACATCGATACAGTAATTGGACTTATCATCCACAACGTAATAATGCTGCTCTTTCAAAACAAACAGGGCAATTGATTTGCGCCCTTCAAACAGCTCACTTTCTAATGAGCTAAGCTTAGCGTCCAAACTCATGACCCCCCCCCCTCCTGCGTCAATACTCGTGCATTTGATGAGTGTTTCTCAAGCAAGGAATCCCATACTTTCGGGAGTTCTAGTAAAACACTTGGCTTCCCTTGATTTGGATCCACAATCTTGGGTGCGTTAGGGTTCCTTATCTGACCGGGCAGAGGTCGTTGATCAATAGCTTCGGACATAATTTTCTGGTGCAACGATTGGTCAACCTCAAAAACAGCCACGTTACCGTCAGGCCTTTTATTAGACAGATAATAAGCAGCATGGCTGGGGCCATTTGTACTGACACATAACTGACCACTGCATCCAGAGTCAATCGATACCGTCCCATCAGATTTCACAGTAATTCGATTTTGACTAGTCTGGAATCCTGAACCACCTGATTCAACCCTGAAATAAGTTTCAGTTTGTGTTGACGGCGCACCGCCATTTTCCGCAACAGGCCGAGAGTTTGGTTCATTTAATGCGGTTTTGCCTTTTGCACCTAATCAGCAGCTGTAAAAAAATGCTTATCTAGATTCACAGGAGGAAACTGACTAGGTAGAATTTTTGACGAAATATCTCTGCTAAGCAGCTTTAAAAGAAACTCAACACAGCCGAAGTTGTAGACCTCCTCTTCCCCCTGATCCGAGCTATGAATAGCAACTTTCCATGAGTCCGGTTCTCCATCGACCAACCAAATAAGAGTTTCTCCATTATCCGTTACCGCCCACGGAAGAAAAGAACCTTCCGCAGGGTAATCAGGTCTTGGATAGTCCGACAAAAACTCCTGCCTCATTACAGCGTATGACTCTATAAAGTATTTGCTTTTTTCAAAATTCAAATTTGGATTTTTTGAAAACGGGTCTAACACCCATACGAAATCGTCTAATGCTCCACATCCGTAAATTGATATGAACTGTTTGAAATCATTCGGTAATCGCAGATCCCCCTCAGATTCAAAGGTTTCCCAAGCCGCATTATCAAAGGTACGCTGAGAGGGTGGCGAAAGAAGGCTAATCAGCTTATCTATCATTTTTACTTAACTCCACTCACGTTCGGAATTGATACATCAAGAGTAAAACCGCCTGACCCACGAGCAGACAACGTTACACCGGTTGGCATTGGGTTTGTACCTGTATAAATAGGCACAGCCCTATAGCTTACTGTTTCACCACTCTGCACTGCGCCCCTGACTTGACGCTCAAATGAACTCATATTTGGATGATTTGCGTTGCGCTGGAAAAGTGTCACCAAATTTCTTGCATCATCGCCAGCCCCTCCTAGTGAATTCGCAAGCAAATGTCCTCGCGCATGGTTAGCAGGCTGCCCCTCAAAACCTGGAGGTCGAATCGCTGGGTTAGCGCTTGAACCGCCTCCCAATGAATCCTCCCTAAGGACTGCTGTAACCCCAGTAGGTCGACCAAGTGAGTCAAGCTCGCCAAGAATTACATTGCTTGGGGCATTTGGACTTGGCTTGGCAAGCGACGGGTAGCTGCTGCTGCTTTCTGGAATTGCTTTTGAACCTTGTCCTAATGGCTCGCTCCTTTGCCCACCTACCGCTGCTTTTGCACTCAGGCCCCCCATCATTTCGAGGGAACCGACCACCATGTTGCCTACCGCATTCCACGTATCGCCATCGACCGCCTGCCCTACGCCATATTTGAATTGCGCAGCGCCATTGATCGCAGCAATGCCCCGGATTCCAATACCCAACGGCCCTGACAAGGCATATATAGCAGGGCCGCCAATATTCGCCAACCCTTGCTGCTCATTGTTGACCAGCAGAGTGCCTTTTGCGTTAGCGTAGATCTGCTCCTCAGCAGTCTTTGTCCGGGACCAGCTCAACTGGGCGAATACGCCATCAAGCTCAGCTCGAGCAGCGTCGCTGTAGGCGTTTTTGGCTTCGGTCGTGCCTGCGTAGGAATAGCCCTGCGTGGCAGGCGTAGTGCTTTGCAAAAGACTGGTCAGCCTAGCCTGTGCTTGCTCTTGACCGACACTTTTCGTCAACTCGTAAGCGTATACTTGAAGGTAGGCTTGCAGCTCCGAAAGATCGGCCTTGGTCAAAGACTCGGGGTTGGTTTTGTAAGCGTCCAGCAGATTATTGCTGCGTTGATCCGACTTCTCGAGTGATACCAGCTTTCTCGCAGCATCAATCCCCTGATCTTTTTCGTAAGCTTCTCGTGCGCTGTTTCTTTCTGTGTTGGCATGGTCACTCAAGAAATTGTATTGCGTAGAGTTTTTGGCTATCCAGCTACCCTTTTCAATCGAGCTGGCGTCAGCGTCTTTCTGAGTCGCAGCAGCCAGAGCGCCTACTATCTGAGAACTCATGGTCAGTAAGGTTTCATTACCATTGACTAGACCATTCAGGTGTACGACCAATGCTTCATTGGCACCTGCGGCCAAGGCACCCGTCCTGAAATCTCCGCCTGTGGCCTTTGAAAGCAGACCGCCTACCATCGCGTGAATAATGACCTTGGAAGGCGTGCCATCCGCGAATGTGCCGCGGGTATAGTCGCCCACTGCATTGAAACTCGCCGCTGCCAAGGTATTGAACAACGCAGTCTTGAGTGCATCACTGCCGCTGCCGCCCTTGCCAAGAGCATTACTCAGCAGCGCTGACGTCCCGTTCTGCAGAACCTGATTACCGGCAAACTGACCCACGCCTTCCCAAGTGGAGAGTTTGGCTCCAACAATCTTGCCGGTGTTCGGATCACTATGCGTACCCGTCCAACCATCAAAGTACGCAGCCGTCAGACCCGCCGTCACTCCCGAGATGACATACCCTTTTATGGCATCGGAAGAAGTTACATCTTTAAATACCGCCCCAAGGTTTCCACGGTTATTAATAACGCTGACCGTTGCGTTGGTAGCAGCACCCGCTGCAACAGCACCTGCGCCCGCTGAGAGGAACGCTGCAGTGTTGGCACTCATCGTACCTGCCGTGACTGCTGCCCCTGTGGATGCACCTACCGCGCCCATTGCCATAGGCCCCACAACAGCAGCCATGATAATCGCGATGATAATTTGCGAGGCTGGACCAAGGCCCGAGTTGCTGTACTTGAAGGAGTCGTGAATCTCCTTCACTTGCCGCCAGTCCACGTCACCGCGTTTTTCAGCATCCTTGAGCCAGGCCAGTTGTGGATCGGCTTTGACCATTGCATCGATGCTCTGGGTGACCGTTTGCTGATCAACCTGCCTGATATCGATCTGCAATCCATTGACGGCTTTAATGGTTACTTCACCGGCGGCAACCAGTTCGCTCTGGCGTAAGGTCTCGTCGGTATTACCTTTACCTTTGGAGGAAACCCAAAAGGCGTTGTTGTCACTCTTCTCATGACTCTCCTGATGCAGATCCTTCACGCCCTCAAACGTAACCGCACCACCACTTTCAATCGTCAGGTCCTTGCCACTCTTCAGCTTCGCAGCCTGATACTTCTGATCGCCGCCGCTCGACAGCAACAGGTCGCCACCGGTAGTAATTTCGCTACCGACGTTTTTCACATCGGTCACTTCGTCACGCTGGGTTTTCTTCGCGCCGAAGCTGCCTTTTTTCTTCATGTCGTACAGCGAATAATCACTGTCCTGCGCAGCAAGAATGTCCAGATTCTCACCCGCAACCAGATACGCCTCTTTCCCAGCGGTAATACGGCTGGAGATCACGGCCAGATTCTGCCCTGCCTGCAAAGCCACACTGCCGCCCGCTTTCAGGTCCGCAGACACCTGGCTGACATGATCTTCCTGCTCGGTCACCTTCTTGCTCTTGCCGTAGGAATGCTGTTCATCAGCCGCCGAGGACAGGGTCAGGTTTTCCGTTGCGGCCATCGCGATGTCGCGTTTGGCGTCGATGCTGCTGGCGATCACGTTGATGTCGCGGCCGGCCTGGGCCGTCAGGTCGCGTCCGGCGCTGACTGTGGAGCCCAGTTGCGTAATGCTGGAATTACTGGAGTTCACGCCGCGTGTCCGGCCGTTCTCGGTCTGGGCCGAGTCGATAGCGACGTCACGGCCCGCAGCGATGCTCAAATCACGACCAGCATGCAACACGCTGCCGGTGTTTTTCACATCACGACCGGCTTGCAGGGACATGTCGTTGGCCGCTTCGATGCGTGCCGCGCTGTCAGCAAAGTCCTGCCGCCAGGTCGCATCATCCGCAGCGCTCTGATGGCTGGTCATCGTGCGTTGGTTGGCTACCCGTGGGCGACGCTGACGAAGAGATCGTTGCACCGGTCAAACACCGTGGTAAACGCAAGCCACTGTCGGCAGATCTTCCCCGCATCGAAGTCATCCACGAACTGCCCGAGCACGAACTGACCTGTGCCTGCGGTTGCCGCAAGCATGTCATCAGCGAAGAAACCCGAGTCTAGGTACTAAAAGAGCGAGATCGTGACCCGACCAGCCAATCCTGGATGTGGGTACAGGCCAGCGGACCACCAGACCGAAAAGTCGTCCTGTTCAACTACACCACCAGCCGTGCGCAGGAAGTGTCGCTGTGCCTGCTGGAGAGTTATCGGGGCTATGTGATGACCGACGATTACGCGGGCTATAACGCTTTGGCGTTGCAACCGGTTGTGGAACGCTTGGCGTGCATGGCCCATGTACGGCGCAAGTTCGTGGAGGCAAAGAAAGTGCAGCCTCAAGGCAAAACAGGCCGCGCTGATGTTGCACTGGCATGCATTAACAAACTGTATGGCATTGAGCGTGAACTCAAGGATGTCAGCGATGAGCAGCGTTACATCGGTCGTCAGGAAAAAAGCCTGCCTGAGCTGACGAAGCTCAAAGCATGGATGGAAACAACGCAGCCGCAGGTCACGTCACAAAGCGCCTTGGGTAAAGCGGTGAACTACCTGGCTCACAACTGGGGCCGGATAGAGCGTTATATCGAAGCTGGTTTTCTCCCCATCGACAACAACGCTGCCGAAAGAGCAATCAGGCCGTTCGCCATCGGACGAAAAGCCTGGCTGTTCAGCGACACGCCCAAAGGCGCCACGGCAGCGCCCAGATCTACAGCTTGGTCGAGACCGCCAAACTCAACAGCCAAGAGCCCTATACGTGGCTGCGCCACGTACTTGAGCGGTTGCCGCATGCTGCATCGGTAGAAGATTACGAAGCCTTGCTGCCGTGGAACTGCTCGCCAGAGATGCCTCGCTAAACCCAATCCTCATTTTTTGCTAGGTGGGGTTTGTGGCGCGGATACCGTCTAAATAATAAAAGTCACGCATCTATATAAGTGAAATATCACCCTCTCACCAAAGGGTTTTCACAATCGCTCCCTCAAATTCTCCTGCGCATGCTACTGCAACGGACTCAGAAAATACCACATCACCCGCTGCTTGCTGGTCTTAACTTCCGCCGTCACCGCCATGTCCAGCGGCAGCTTGATGTCCACACTAGCTCGCCATCCGGTGTGGAGAGCATTGTTTCGGCCGCGAAGCAGAAAAGACAACCCATTGCGGACTTGCTCCCAACTCCCAGCTCTGCCAGCATCTCCGCTCGATTGGTGGGTAGGAAGTTCAGCGCAAACTTAAGATCGCTCTTCGCACGAATAGCCGAACCCCCAACAAATCAATTTACGAGATTAAATCTATCGTAAAACGCTCCATGAACCCCACATTCAAAACATCCAACTGATCCCCGATGCTGTGCTCCTGATTATTTTCCGGAGCCAGCACCTCATGATGCGACGCGACGCCAAAGTCGAAAAAGCCTATATCTATCCCAAGCCCGTCGACTTTCGAAAATCCTGTATAGTTACTTAAAACCTCAAGGAAAATTTATTTATTTAAGAAATCGTAACATAAACCATAGTTATCCAAAGGAATGATTGGCAGCCATTCCTGGGGAACGTAAGGAGACTTGACATTTACTTGAAAACCATGCATCCAAGCAATTTTAGAATAAATAACTGCAAACGTCGAAATAAGACCGTCTGTGTAACCGTTCTCGCTATCGGCTCGTGAGGAGAGAAACTTAGGGGAAACCATTACCTCAATTGCCTCTGACATTTTATCTGTTTCCCCTGATGCAAGCGCAGAGTAAAACTCTAAATCAGGCACATACTTCCTTAATGAAGTGGGCGGAGAAGCCAAAAAAATCTCACATCTCTCTTTTAATTTATCCCACTCCCCTCTGATCGCTAAAATCACTTGATAGACCACAAAGTCTATATGTTTCGGACTTTCGGCTTTACTAAGATTAAAAGCGCTGTCATTCTCCTCAGAAAACCATTTTACCAAGCCGTGGTCATCAGAAAGCAGCGGAGCCAGTAATTGCACTTGTTTACCAAGCGCGCCCAAAGAGTCAGTCTTGATGCCATACGAATATTTTCTAAGCTGCCCTGAAATGGAAAGCCATTTTTTGAAACCCTGTATATCACTATTTTCGAACCATGACCACATCGCACTTGCCAAAGCGTGTAATGACAAACTATTTACGCACGAGCGAACGTCACCTGAACCCGACTTTATTAAACCAACTATCTGATCGACATCATATCCTTCATTCAAATGATATCTAATGTGATCTAGTCGAACCTTAGCTTTTTCTGAGTATTTTTTTTCCATTTTTTATTCCAAACGAGCAATCAGTACATTACCATTTTTTCTATCCACTCCTGCAACGCCTTTTACAAGCGTACCATTGTTTTTAGCGGTGAAAACTGCCTTATAGACAGGAGAGGCTGGATCCAACCTTGTAAGGACAGTGTCAACCCAATCATCAGACATCTGAACATAACCACCTGCAGCACTACCTGTCAACTGAATCGCTCCATTCTTAACCTGTTTAGACTCCACTAGGATGGTAACACTTCCGTCTTGACTCATAAAGACATGATCAAAACCATTATTACTACCATACTTCCCACCTTCAAGAACCTGCAATCCTTGACGATTAGCAATGGAGTTAATAAGTGCCTCAGTAATGCTCCCACTTGCACTTGCATCTGCACCTGAAATCACGTCATTAAGCATCTGCTTTTCAGAGCCTATCAGGTCTGTAAGAGAATATGAGTTTGAGTTTAACTTATTTATATTTATAAAGCCGCCATCACTCGTCGGAGTTTTTTCTAAATTTTGCAATGCAGCGACGCCAGAAACATGTGGCGTATTTACTGTCGCAGGCGGCATTTCAGGAGCATCCGGCACATCCAGATCACGCCCAGCACTCTCAAGCTTAGCCAGCTTCTTCTCCAACGAACTCGCCTTGTAGCTCGCCGCAGCAGTCTTGAGGGTACTGCTCGAAAGGTCGATACCCATCCTCGACAGCTCTGCCGCTGCTTTCGCAGTGTTCGTCTGACCTCCCGCCAAAGCGCCGACAACAATCGATATCGCTTGCCCCATCGTCGTGCCTAATTGCTCGGCGTTTTCATCACCCCCCTCCTGAAGCGCTGTATTGATCTTGGCCAATTGCAACGCCAGCGCATCAGATGCCGCGCCCAATAGCTGTCGTCCCGAAGCGGATTCGACAAAATCTTTCATTGCGGCGAAGCTTTCGATTGGGTGCGCCACAAGTTGTGCGGCACTGTCGAGTGAGGTCAATCCGGAGTCAGCCAGCCCGTCTTTGAGACCGATCAACATCCCTTTGCCGGAAATGAAGTCCTGTCTCGCCGATATGCCAGACCATTTGAAAATGACGCTCATTTGCTCTGCCAAGCTTGAGGCAGCCGCAAACTCTTTGTTCGCCTGAACGATTTGCTGCGTTGCCAGCCAGTTGTTGTCCACATTGGCAATAGCTGCGTTGCTGGCGGCGGAGGCGCTACCGGGGTCCGTGGCGGCAGCTATGCCTGTAACGAGGCTGGTGATTATGTTTCGCTTGGCTTCCCGCTCCTGGTCTGTTTCATCTGGTTTGGTGTCGTTGAAAAGCGCGGCCAGTGCGCTTGCAGCAGCGCCTCCCGTTGCACCAGCCGAACAGCTCTGACTACTGGCAGCCGCGCCTGCGCAACCTAGGATTGCGTGAAGCGCAGTATGAATCGGGTCACCCTCTTGAATATCGCCTGCGGCTACCAGCTTGCCGATGTACCCGGAGCCTTGCTGCTGGACATAATTGACCACCATGTTTTGAGCAAACTGGCTTGAAGCGCCTGTCACATTACCTGACACACCCGCAACCAGAGCTGTTGCAATCTGGCGATAGGTGCCGCCCGCTCCCCAGTCGTTCGCAATGTCACGGGCCTGCTGATTCAAGGCAAGATAGTTGTCCCTGTGTAACTGCTGCTGCTCTGGGGTCAACGCAGGATTGAAAGACTGAAGTCGCTCATTCTCTGCATTCGCTTTTGCCTGATCGACCTCTCTTGCACGCGACTCAAGGTAGACCCCTGCGTTTTGTACAAATTTGCCTACAATGTTGAAATTCGTTTGAATTTCATCCGCATCGAAAATTGGCTTGAGCCTGTTGCTGCCATCTCGGTCGCTAGCCACGTCCGTGTTGATGTCTGCGATGGCTTGCGCAGCTGTTTGCCCCGTCAGAGCTTGCTGTTTAGCGTCATCCTTAATAGTGACTTTTGCACCGCTGATCCCGCTGTAGGTGGTGCTACTTGCTTCACCGCTGGCATACAGGGCAATCGGTGTATTCGCGCTGAGCTTACCGTTATCGGCAACAGGAGTTCCTGGCGCTCCAGCTTTCTGATCCCCATTCGCATCCCTACCGACATGTTCACCACTACTGCCGCTCAGGCCAATACTCGTGGCCTCATATTCCGCTTTATTTTTCACGTTGACTGTCGTCAATGTTCCAGTCGAAAGCGTGTTCTTGCCGTCTTTTACGGCCTGATCTGTGCTGGCAATCACGCCACCCACAAGGCCAGTGTTACCTTTGACATCAATCTGAAAACCGCCGTCCCCGGCCTTGATGCCGGATTGCTCCACGACACTTGCATAGTCACTCTGCATTTTCTGTTGATTGAATGACGCCGAACCACTTACGCCATAACAGAATGGTGGAATGCAAATGCTGATCCCAACGCTTGAGTCCATCTGTTTGGCGGCGAATTTACTCGTGTCCTGCAGGCTCTCTATGATCAGATCGCCGCCAGCGTTTACCTGGACTTGATCGGCTTTAACAACTGCGCCCTTGAGAGACGTATCACCGCCACTTTCAACTGATGCTTTATTCCCCGCACTCACAACGGTATTTGTTTGGGTAACATCAGAGCCATCCGACTTGCCTTTACCCTTGTTGGCGGCAAGATCAAGCGTGAAACCGTTCTGCGTTCCGCCAACGCTGAAGCCGATCCCCACACTCCCACCGGCATTACCATTTGTGCTGTTTTGAAGAGATGTGTTCTGAGCTGAAAGGAGATTGACGTCGCCATCGGCTTTCAAATTAACGTCATGCCCCGCGTCGATTCGGCTGCCAACGATGTTGATGTTGCTGTCTTTACCTGCGCCGGTGGCCTGAATATCGACATTGCCGCCAGCAACCAGGCCACTCGATACAACGTTGGCTCCGGACTGACTACTTTCGCTATGGCTCTGGCTATTACTCAGGCTGACACTGACCTTGATACCCATTTCACCATTCATGAGTGCCTGGCCACTGTCATAAGCCTGATTAGCGCTCATCGCAGCGTTGGCTGCAGCCAATCCCTGCATGCGTGCGTCGTCAGTTTTTGCTCCAGCCTGCACCGCTTGTTGGGCACTACGTACTGCGTCAACCAACGGTACGTTGATACTTCCGCCAATCGCTGTTCTGCTCGAACCTGCAGTATGGTTAGCGCTTAGCACATCGAATCCAGCCTGAATATCGACGTCCTTCGCCTTAATCGAAATATCGCCCTTGGGCGCGATGACCTGACTGGCAACCTGATTGTAATTTTCACCGGCATTAATGTTGACATTGCCGCCCAACGAAGCGACTTGGCTACCGACTTGTCGAGTTACATCATTGTCGTTGCTTTCTTTAAGGCTCACTACGCCTAGCGCACTCTGCCACCATGAACCAATCTCTCCCGCTTTTTTTCCAGAAGAACTGCTGGTGGAGTTTGAGCTGTTCTGAGCGCTTACAATTTCAACATTGCGTCCTGCGTCGATTTTTGTATCGCCATCGGTAACCAGCGTGCTTCCACGTATTGCAGTATCACGTCCACTTATTACGTCCAGCGTATCGGCACTAATGCTACTGCCAACGCTTTCACTTGAATTTTCCTGGCCTGCTTTTCCTTTTTGTGCCAACGAAGGGGCACCAGCAAAGTTTATAGAAAACTTGCTCGAAGAACTTGATTGACTGGCCGATTGCTGTCGCTCGGCAGTGCCAATGACGACGTCACGTCCTGCATCCAGTTTTGCATGCTCTTGCGCGTAGATAACTGCTGCGTTCAACTTGATGTCGTTGTCAGCCTGCAAGCTGATGCTCTCGCCTCGAAACTCTGTACTCGTGACCATTGTCTGACTGGACGAGCTAGCATTACTTTTGCTGGAGAAAATCCCTTTTTTTGACGAAGCGCTGGATTGACTTTCAGAGCTCTCAGCAACGCCAAGGTTGATATCTCGGCCAGCACTGGCGTTTAGAGCGCCGGCACTCTCCAATTTGGCTCCTTGGGAATTGATGTCATTACCGGCTGAAACAACGAGTTTTTTTCCAGATTCGATTACTGAGCTGACAGCGATATCGCTTTCGCTCTCTGTCATTCCGGAAGTCTTCTTACCCAATGAACCTTTCTTGGTTTTTGAATAATATGAGTAATCGCTGTCCTGTGCGGCGAGTAAATTGACGTCATTGCCTGCATATAAATATGCTTGATCTGTTGCACTCACTCGGCTGGCAATCATGCTCAGATCCTTGCCAGCACTCAACGCAATACTTCCTCCAGCATTAAGATTAGTCACGACTTGTGTCACATGATCTTCCTGCTCGGTCACCTTCTTACTCTTGCCGTACGAATGCTGTTCATCAGCCGCCGAGGACAGGGTCAGGTTTTCCGTTGCGGCCATCGCGATGTCGCGCTTGGCGTCGATGCTGCTGGCGATCACGTTGATGTCGCGGCCGGCCTGGGCCGTCAGGTCGCGTCCGGCGCTGACCGTGGAGCCCAGTTGCGTGATGCTGGAATTACTGGAGTTCGCGCCGCGTGTCTGGCCGTTCTCGGTCTGGGCCGAATCGATAGCGACGTCACGGCCCGCAGAGATGCTCAAATCACGACCAGCCTGCAACACGCTGCCGGTGTTTTTCACGTCACGACCCGCTTGCAGGGACATGTCGTTGGCCGCTTCGATACGTGCCGAGCTGTCGGCGAAGTCCTTACGCCAGGTCGCATCATCCGCAGCGCTCTGATGGCTGGTCACGGTACGTTCGTTGATGACATCGCCGCGCAGGGCGGTCAGTGTCACATCACGTCCGGCGATAATGCCCCCGGACTTGTTGATCAGGTCGTTACCTGCCAGCAAGTCCAGACGGTTGCCAGCTTCTATCAGGCCGCTGTTGACCAGGTCATTTCCAGCGGCCGCCGACAGGTTGTTGGCCGCACGCAAGGTGCCGACGTTGTCGAGGTTTTGCCCGGCAATCAGCGAGACGTCGTTACCGGCAATCAATGCCCCGGTCGGGCCAAGGCGATTATCGGCCTGAGCCAGATACAGCACTGGCACCAGCACTTTTTCGCCATTCACTTCGTGCTCTTCGAGCCAGACGATGTCGTGGGTCAGCGCTGCAACTTGCTGTGAACTAAGCGATACGCCGACCGCTAGGTTCAACTGCTGTTTGCTGGCGATGGCATTGTTCATCAGGTACTTGAACTGGGCCTCGTTCGAGGTCTGGCCGTCGATGAACGCCTGGCCGGTTCTGGCCACAACGGCTTGCTGAACGAGGCGCTGCTCATACAAGCCATCGCCCAAGCGCTTGGCGCTGGCTTCCGGGTCGTAGCCCAAGCCTGCGAGCAGGTAATCCGAACTCATGAATTGCTTGAGTTCGGTGAGGACCGGGTTGGTTTCGATCAGGTATTTCTGCGGTTTGGAAACGGACGAGCTACTTGGCAAACCTTCTACTCTGGTCACCGTTTGCGCTGCGGCAGAAACGACCGGCGTAATCGCGCTGGCTTGCGCCACGGTGGCGGGCTGAGTACTGGTGGTCGGGGTGCTGACAGGGTTTGGAGCGGCAATAGTCAAAGCGCCGCCCTGAGTAGCAACAGGGTTACGAACAGGGGCGACGACCGGAACGCCCTGGGCATTTACAACCACTTGGGTAACGGCAGCAGTCGCGCCTGACCGGGCACCTGTCGTAGCCTGATTGACCGCGCTGAGCAAGTTACCCTGCGTGCCATTTACAACCTGCCCCGCCTGATTGACCTGGATGCCCTGCACCATTCCGGCGTTCTGAGCGGCCGAGTTACCGGAAGAAATCGCACTGATAGTCGGAAGACCCGACGTCGAGCCTGCGTTCTGGACAGGCAGCAACGCGCCACTGCCCTGGTTGCCCGTCGCAACGCCGGTCACGCCGTCGACGCTGGTGACACCTGCGGAATCAGAGGTATGCCCAGGGAGTACAAGCCCGCCGACAGGTGCGGCACCTGGGGCGCTGGTGTCGAAAGCAGATGCATTGGCGCTCACGCCTGCGCTTTGCCGTGTAACCGAAGCAAGCTGGCGAGTGGCGCTGGCTATCTGGCCTACCGAGCCGATCTGGATGGTGCTTGCCTGGGCATCAGAAACGGTTTGCTGGCGTTGCGCGACGGAGACCGCTGCGCTGCCCATCGTCCAGCTTTGCGGCAGGCCTACAGGTTGAGCGACAGTGGCTGCGGTGCCGGTCTGGCCGCTCAGGCGGAACAGACCGTTCTGGCCGGTGGGCAGGCTAAAGCCTGGCAGACTTAACGGGTTGACTTGTTGCTGGGCCAGGTCTGGCGGCAGTTGCTGATTGACAGTAATGCGTGTGGAGAATTGACTGCCCGGAGCATTGGTATCAGTGCGCGAACCGCCGCTCACGTAGCTGTAGCCAGCGCGTACGACGTTGTTGCCGATGTTTTTACTGGCGTTGACGTTGACCGCACCGCCGGCCTGAATAATGGCGGCATAGCTCTGATCGCCGTTCGATAACTGAGTAACCTTGCGGAACTCGGGCATCTCGGTTTCAGTGGTGGCGATAAAGTCGGCCATTGCCGGTTCCAGGCCGCTGAGGTTGTTGGCGTTATAACCGCTGCTGGTAAGCCAGTACTTTTCAGTAAAGTCGCTGGCGGCATTGGTCCAGGAACCGGCGTTGGTGGTGCGAGCACTGCGGTAAACACGCACTGTTTCGGTATCGCTGGCTTCTATGCCGGTGTTGGTCAGGTTGTTCAGCGTAGCGGTGAAGTTGCCGCTAGTGACGATGGTGCTGCTCTGGTTGTACAGATCACCGCCGTTGATGTTCAGATTACCGCCAGCGGTGATGCCGGACGCAGCACTGGCTGCGGTTACTTCCAGCTTTTCACGCTGGGTGATTTCCCAGGTATGAGTTGCCTTGCCGCCGCCGCAGTCATTGTTATAAAACTCCCGGTTACATGCCCCCTCATCAATCCTGGCGGTGTAGATACCGCCATTGCTGGTGGTCAACAACGCACGGATATTTTGTATCGTGCTCGCCGCCAGACTCATGCTGCCGTCGCTTTGCATCGACGCCGAACTGTTGACGATGCTGTCGGCAAGGGCGCCTTGCCCGTTACGGTCAATCGTGAGATTACCCAGGCTGTAGATGTTGGCGTAGCTGTTGTTCAGCGAACTGACCCGCAGGCTCATGTTGTTGCCACTGAAGATCAGCCCGCGGTCATTGACCAGCGAGCCGGTGGTCACGGTCAGTGCTTGACCACTGCCCAGCGTGCCCTGGTTGTTGATGCTCCCTGCATTGACGGTCAGGTTACTCGCCGATGTCAGGCGGCCGACATTGCTTAATTGCCCCCCAACCGAAACCGTGGTGTCACCGCCGCCAGCGATGGTCGAAGCGGCGTTGAGGTTCACTTGCGCGGCACTCAGTCCGAGCGTCCCGAGGCTGCTGAGACGGCCATTGCCGCCGTATGTACCGCCGATATTGAGGCTTAGCGAGCCGTCACTGGCAATCAGTCCGTCATTGTTCCAGTTGCCGCCGCTACCGACGAAGCTGGTGGAAGCCAGAAGTTGGCCGCTGGCGGTCTGGCTGAAGTTATTGACGTTGACGTTCAGACGCCCGGCCTGAATAACGTTGCTGTTGGTCCAGCTATCGGCACTCAGTGTCAAACCACCACGGGTAACGACGCTGCCGCCAGCATTGGTGACGTTGGCCGTAGAAATATCAAACGTGCCATTACCCGTATGCAGCAGCGAACCGCCACCATTGAGGAAGTTGCCAGCGTTGAGAGTCAGGTCGCTGTTGGCGCTTTCCAGGGTGCCGTTGCGGTTGTCGAACAGGTTGCCGATCTGGAAGTTTGTGGCGCCGCCACCGCCCAGCGCACGCAGTTGTCCGGTCTGGTTGTCCAGACTGGCAGCGGTCACGGCCAGAGTGCTGTCACTTTCGATGATGCCGAAGCGGTTGTTCAGTGCGCCGCTCAGGTTCAGCTCGACCTGGCCGCCAGCGATCTGGCCGTCGTTGTCGCCGCTGTTGTCGAAGTTGCCACCGTTGACCCGCACCAGGCCTTTGGCGTACAGGCCGCCGTTGCGGTTGTCGAAGCCGGGGGTAGTGATCAGCGCTTCGCCGCTGCGTGCGGAGACTCGCCCGCCGTAGTTGTCGAAGCCGCCCAGCGCGGTCAGGTTGAGGCGTTGCGCCTGGATGACACCGCCATGGCGATTGGCGTCATAGCCATTTTTCAGCACGCCGCTCACGTTCGCGGTGAACAGACCTTGCAGGCTGGACAGCACTCCGCCCTGACTGTAGAGGTTGGCACCGGTCAGGTTCAGGTCGCCGCCCTGGGCGATGATCCGGCCGTTCTGGTTGTCGACGGTATCAGCGACATCGACAACCAGTGCGCCGACGCTCTGGACCGCGCCACGAACGTTGGAGAGGCTCGCTGCATTCAAATGCGCATCGGCGTTCTGGCTATAGATCAAGCCATCAGCATCGTTGAGGACACTGCCACCCGCGACGACTTTTAGTGTGTTGTTGGCAGCAACAGTGCCGCGGTTACGGTTGTCCAGTTGCCCGGACGTATTGAGGGTCATCAGGCTTTGGCTGATCAGTTGCCCGGCCTGGTTGTTGATCGCCGCGCTGCGCCGCAACAGCAAGTTACCGCCGCTGGCCAGTTTGCCGCTGGTGTTGGTCAGGCTGCCCAGCAGGTCGAGTGTCATATCGGCCTTGCTGCTCAGGTTACCGGCGCTGTTGTCGAGGCTGCTGCCTTCGAAGCTGAAACCCTGCTGCGCCGTCAGGTTACCGGCCGCGTTGTTCAGGGCATTGCCTTTGATGGTCAGCCCTGCACCACTGTCGATCAGGCCGTTCTGGCTGTTGTTCAGCAGGCCCGCGACGGTCAGGGTCTGGCCGGTTCCGCTGGAGAGGATGCCGCCGCTGTTGTCGAGGCTGTCAGCGGTTACGCTCAGTGTGTTCTGGCTGACCAACGCACCGTTGCCGCCGTTGAGCAATTCACCGGTCAGGGTTGTAACGAGGTTGCCGTTGCGGCTGGACAAGGTGCCATTGGTACGGTTATCGAGTCGATTGCCGGAAACGTTCAGGCCCTGCCAGCCGGAGATCAGGCCGTTCTGGTTGAGCAGGTTGGTCGCGTTGACTGTCAGCACGTTGCTGCTGATAAGCTTGCCGCTACTGTTATTGAGGGTGCGGCCATCGAACCTGAAACTCTGTGCGCTGGAGACCTCGCCAGACTGGTTATTCAGGTCGCGAATGCGGTTAAGGGTCAAAGTCCCATCAGCGGTAATCAGGCCGCCGAGGTTGTTGAGGTCGTTGCCTTGCATGTCGATGGACAACCCGGCGTCGCCCATCACGCGTCCGCCATTGAGCGACAGTGCATTGAGGACCAGAGTCATGTCACGCGTGGCCGACACTTCGCCGCTGTTGCCGGCATCCAGGCTGCCCGCCGTCAGGTTCAGGGTGCCGGTACTGTTGATCAGGCCTTTGGCGGTGTTGTTGATCGATGTGGCGTTGAGGATCAGGCTGGTGCCGCCCAGCACCTGGCCATTCTGGTTATCGAGGCTGGCCGCGCCCACCTTGAGCGCCTGAGCAGCGTTGATCAGGCCTTTGTCGCGGTTGGTGAGCAGACCGGTAACCGTCAGGTCCAGGTTGTTGCGGCTGGTCAGTGTACCGCCCGTATTATCGAGCGTATTGGCGGTGGCATCGATACCGGCTGCGGCGATCATGCCTTTGACGTTAGTCAGCGCACGGGCGATGCGCAGGGTCAGCAATTGGTTGCTGAGTAGTTTGCCGCCGCTGTTATCCAGTTGTTGAGCGTTGAGGGTAAATGCCTGAGCGCTGGAGATTTCACCGTTCTGGTTCAGAACCTCGTTGACGTTTTTCAGCAGCAGTGCGCCCGGCGCGTTGATCAAACCGCCCTGGTTGTCGAGCTGGCCGTTGTTCAGGTCCAGGCTCAAGGAGGTGTTGCTGAACAGGCTACCGCCCTGCTGACTCAGGCGGCTGACACTCGCGGTCAGTGCCTGGCTGCTGCCGATGCTGCCGCCATCGCTGTTGGTCAGTCGTGCGGTCGTCAGGTCCAGGCGATTGCTACTGCTGACGCGACCGTTATGGCTGTTGTCGAAATTCCCGGTCTTCAGGGTCAGCAGGCCTTTGCCGCTGATGTTGCCTTTCTGGCTGTTATCAAGACTGGCACTTTTCAGGTCCAGTGCGCCGTCGGTCAAAAGCTTGCCGCCCTGGTTGCTGATTGCCCCGGTGCTGTCGAGGGTCAGTTTTCCAGCGCTGGAAATGCTGCCTGCGGTATTGGTCAGACTGCTGGTCTTTACCGTCAGGACATCTTCGTTGCTGATCAGGCCTTGAGTGTTATCGAGTGCTGCAGACAGGTCGATACCCAAGGCTTTGAGGGCACTGAGCGCACCACCGGTGTTGTCCAGGGTGCTACCGACCAGCGTCAAGCCGCCTTGGCTGGAGAGCAGACCGTTCGTTCGGTTGGTGATCTGCGCAACGTTCAGATTCAAGGCTTTCTGCGCCAGCACCTGACCGCTGTCGCTGTTGTTCAGTTGCTGGCCGGTCAGGGTTATCTCATCCTGACTGGACAGTTCACCGCCACGGTTATCGATGCTGGTGAAATTGATACCGAGGGCTTGGGTTGCGCCGATGAAACCGTTCTGACGGTTGTCCAGCGCGTCGCCACGCAAGGTCAATGTGCCTTGGGCAAGCATCTGGCCGTTCTGCTGTAGAAGGCTGCCGATCCGTGCGTTGAGGTTCTGTTTGCCGGCGATCTGGCCGAGGCGGTTGTCCACGGTCGCGGCGTTCAGCGTCATGTCAGCGTCGCCGACCAGCGTGCCCTTGACGTTGGTCAGGGCGGTATTGACCATCAAGTCCAGAGCTGCGCGGCTGCTTATCAAGCCTTCGGTGTTGTCCAGGCTGTCGCTGCGAGTATTAAGGGCCGCAGCGGAAATCGTACCTTTGACGTTGCTCAGCGCCTTGTTGACGATCAGCGTCAGGGCCTGACTGCTGAGCAGTTTGCCGCCACTGTTATCGAGGCTGTCGACGTTCAGGGTGAAGGCCTGTGTACTGGAAATTTCGCCGTTCTGGTTGGCCACGCCGTTGAGATTCTTCAGCAGCAACATGCCCGGGGCGTTGATCAGACCGCCCTGATTGTTCAACTGGCCGTTGTTCAGGTCGAGGCTCAGCGAGGTGTTGCTGAACAGCTCACCACCCTGCTGGTCGAGGCTGGTCACGCTGGCCGTCAACGCCAGCGCACTGGCAATACGTCCGGCGCTCTGGTTGATGACCTTGCCTGCCGTCAATCGCAGGGTATCGCTGCTGGTCAGGCGACCGCCCTGGCTGTTGTCGAACGTGCCGGTGGTGACCTGCGTGGCGCCCTTGCCAGCCAGTTTGCCCGCCTGACTGTTGTCCAGGCTGGCGCTGGTCAGTGTCAGCGTGGCGTCGGTAGTAACGGAGCCCGCCTGGTTCTCCAGAGCGCCGGTGGTGGTGACGCTCAAGGCATCGGCACTGGACAGGCTGCCTGCTGCGTTTTGCAGCGAGGCGGCATTGATCGTCAACGCCGCTTCACTGCTGAGCAGACCAGCGCTGTTGTCCAGCGCACCGGACACATCAATGTTCATGTCCTTCTGGCTGGCCAGCGTACCGCTTGCGTTATCCAGCCGCGCACCGTCGAGACGCAGGGTGTTACCGAACAATAGGCCTTTGTTGAGGTTGATCACACGCGCCACTTTCAGCCCCAGCGCCGTACCGGCGAGGACCTTGCCGCCGTCACTGTTGTCGAGCGTCTGACCAATGATGTCCACACCGATCTGGCTGGACAGTTCACCGGCCTTGTTGTCGATGTCGGCAACATCGATTTTCAGCGCTTTTGTAGAGCCCACCAGGCCGCCCGACCGGTTGTCGAGGGTTTTGCCGGTCAGGGTCAGATTGCCCTGCGCAACCAGCTCGCCGCCCTGCTGGGTCAGACTGCCGATATTGGCGACCATATCTGCCTGACTGGCGATACGACCGTTGCCGTTGACAACGCTGTCGACCTGCAACTGCATCAGGCCAGCGGCGTTGAGCAGACCGTTCTGGTTGTCCAGACGCGTGCCGACCAGTTCAAGACCGGCATTGCTGTTGATCAGGCCTTTTTGCGTGGAGCTCAGGCCGGTCTGGCTATTGTCGAGGGCATCGACGAACAGCTGCAGGCCTTTCTCGGCACGAATCGAACCGCCACGGTTGTCGACGCTGTCGCTATGCACGATCAACAGGTTCTGCGCGGCAATACGGCCGCCACGGTTATCCAGCGTCTTGCTCGACAGGTCCATCAAGCCTTTGGCTTGCAGGCTGCCACCCGCGCGATTGTCCAGTGCGCCGCTCAGTTTCAGAGTCAGTTGGCCATCTGTGACCAGTGCACCGGACTGGCGGTTGTCCAGACTCGCAGCACCGATGTCGATACCCTGCCCTGCGCCCAGCGTTCCGGCCTGATTATCGATGGTTTCAGTGATCACCAGTTTCAGGAACCGGTCAGCCATGACCTGGCCAGCGGCGTTATCGAGGCTCAGCGCATTCAGCGTCGTGTTACCGGCGCTGGTCAGCTCGCCGCTGCGGCTCGACAGCTGGCCAGTGACGTTTACCAACAGGTCGGCATCGCTGCTCAGGCTGCCGCTGTTGTTATTCAGCTCATTGGCCGCCAGATCGATACCGTTGCCAGACACCAGACCGCGCAGGTTGGTCAGCAACTGGTCGACACGCACGATCAGCGCTTTGTCGCTGAGCACCGAGCCAGCGGTGTTGTCCAGCGACGTCGCGGCCAGGGTGAAGCCGTTGGCGCTGGAAATTTCACCGCTGCGGTTGCTGACTGCATTGAGATTTTTCAGCAGCAACTGGCCCGGCGCGGTAATCAGACCGCCGTCGTTGTTCAGCACGCCTTTGCTTAAATCGAGACTGACGTCACTGTTGCTGTACAGACGGCCATCGTTAGTCTGATTCAGACCGGTGACCACGGCCGTCAGGGCCATGGCGCTGGCGATACGACCGGCGTCACTGTTATTGACCAACCCGGCATCGAGCTGAAGGGTTCCGGTACTGGTCAGGCGGCCGCCTTGCTGGTTGTCAAAAGCACCGGTGACGAGCTTCACGCCCTTGCCGGCGATACGACCGTTCTGGCTGTTGTCCAGGCTGGCGCTGGTCAGCGTCAGGGTTGCATCACTTAGAATCTGCCCGCCACGGTTCACCACGGCACCATCGACCGTCAGGGACGAGTTGCCGGAACTGGTGATACTACCGGCAGTATTGCCCAGAGAAGCGGCGCTCAACACCAGCGTGCCATCGCTGCGCAATGTCCCTTGATCGTTGCTGAGGACGCCCGTGTCTTTCAGACCCAGACTGTTTTTGGCGTAGACGCTGCCACCGCCCGTGTTGATCAGTTGCCCGACGTTCAACTGCACACTCTGCTGGCCGGAAACGGCACCTGCGCTCTGGTTGTTCAGGCTGTCGGCGTTGAGCAGCAACGCACCATTGGCCAGTAAACGGCCCTTGCCACTGTTATCGAACTGGCCAACGGTTGCGGTCAGCTCTCCAAGGCTGGAGAGCTCCGCGTTGCGGTTGTCCAGCGTCGCGGCACTCAGCTCGACACCGGTGGCGGAAATCAGGCCACGCAGGTTGGTCAGCAACTGGGCGACACGCACGATCAAGGCTTTGTCGCTGATCACCGAACCTTCGGTGTTATCCAGCGAAGTGGCCACCAGCGAGAAACCGTTGGCACTGGAAATTTCGCCGTTCCGGTTGTTGACCGCCGTGAGATTTTTCAGCAGCAACTGCCCCGGCGCACTGATCAAACCGCCCTGGTTGGTCAGCACGCCATTACTCAGGTCCAGGCTGACGTCGCTGTTGCTGTACAGTCGGCCATCGTTGGTCTGGTTCAGGCCGGTGACCACTGCGGTCAGGGCCATGGCGCTGGCGATGCGGCCGGCGTCGCTGTTGTTGACCAGCCCGGCATTCAGTTGAAGTGCGCCGGTACTGGTCAGGCGGCCATCCTGATGGTTGTCGAAGGTGCCAGTGGTAAGCACCACGCCATTGCCCGCAATGCGACCACTCTGGCTGTTATCCAGGCTGCCGCTGGAAAGCGTCAGACCTGCATCACTGATGATCTGCCCGCCCTGGTTGACGACGGCAGCATCGACTTTCAATGTGGCAGCACCGGCGCTGGTGACTCGACCGCCGGTGTTGGCCAGAGAAGCTGCTTTCAGGTCCAGCGTGCCGTCACTGCGCAGTACGCCCTGATCGTTATTCAATGCACCGGTGAGCGTCAGACCGAGCGTGTTTTTTGCATAAACGCTGCCGCCGGAGTTGGTCAGTTGCCCCAGATTCAACTGGACGCCCTGCTGTCCGGAAACCACGCCGTTCTGGTTATTCAGGTTATCGGCTGTCAGCAGCATTGTGCCGTTGGCGAGCAGACGCCCTTTCGCGCTGTTGTCGAACTGGCCGATGTTGGCAGTCAGGGTGCTCAGACTAGAAATTTCCGCGCTGCGGTTGTCCAGCGTTGCAGCACTCAGATTGAGGCCATTGGCGGAAATCTTGCCGCGCAGGTTGGTCAGCAACTGATCGACACGCACGATCAGCGCTTTGTCGCTGAGCAGCGAACCCTCGGTGTTGTCCAACGAAGTGGCCGCCAGCGTGAAACCGTTGGCACTGGAGATTTCACCGCCTTGGTTGTTGACCACGTTCAGGTTTTTCAGCAGCAACTGGCCAGGCGCATTGATCAGGCCACCTTGGTTGGTCAACAGGCCATTGCTCAGGTCCAGGCTGACATCGCTGTTGCTGTACAGCCGGCCGTCGTTGGTCTGATCAAGGCCGGTGACCACGGCAGTCAGGGCCATGGCGCTGGCGATGCGCCCGGCGTCGCTGTTGTTGACCAGCCCGGCATTCAACTGAAGTGCACCGGTACTGGTCAGGCGGCCGTCCTGATGGTTGTCGAAGGCTCCGGTACTGAGAACCAGACCTTTACCGGCAATGCGCCCGCTCTGGCTGTTATCGAGGCTGGCGCTGGTGAGTGTCAGTTGCGCGTCGCTGAGTATCTGCCCGCCCCGGTTGACAACGCCGTCATTGATAATGATCGACGCAACACCGGCGCTGCTGACGCTGCCCGCGCTGCTGGCCAGCGAGGCTGCACTCCCGGTCAGTGAACCGTCGCTGCGCAGCACACCCTGATCATTCTTCAGTGCCCCGCTGACGGTCAGGCCAAGACTGCTTTTGGCAAAAACGCTGCCCCCACCGGTATTGTTCAGTTGGCCCAGGTTCAGTTGCACGCCCTGCTGCCCGGAAACGATCCCGTTCAGGTTATTCAAGCCGCCCGCGGTCAATAGCAGCGCGCCATTGGCCAGCAGGCGACCTTTTTCGCGATTATCGAACTGGCCTATGGTTGCCGTCAGGCTGCCCAGACTGGACAGTTCGGCGTTGCGGTTATCCAACGCTGCGGCGCTCAGGGTGACGCCGTTGGCGGAGATCTGCCCGCGCAGGTTGGTCAGCAGCTGAGCGATACGCACGATCAACGCTTTGTCGCTGACCAGCGAGCCGTCAGTGTTGTCCAACGAAGTCGCTGCCAGCGTGAAATCGTTGGCGCTGGAGATCTTGCCGCTCTGGTTATTGACGACATTCAGATTTCTCAGCAGCAGCTGACCAGGAGCGGTTATTTGCCCGCTCTGGTTGTTCAGCAGGCCGTTGCTCATGTCCAGGCTGACATCGCTGTTGCTGTACAAGCGCCCGTCATTGGTCTGATTGAGGCCCGTAACCACGGCAGTCAGAGCCATGGCGCTGGCAATACGACCGGCGTCACTGTTGTCGACCAGCCCGGCATTCAGCTGGAGTGCGCCGGTACTGGTCAGGCGGCCGTCCTGATGGTTGTCGAAGACTCCAGTACCGAGCACCAGACCTTTACCGGAAATACGACCGCTCCGGCTGTTATCAAGGCTGCCACTGGTGAGTGTCAGTTGTGCATCGCTGACTATCTGTCCACCCTGATTGACCATCGTGCCATTGAAATTGAGCACACCTGTGCCGGCACTGGTCACACTGCCGTTGGTGTTGGCCAGACCGGCTGCCTTGAGGTCCATTGCGCCATCACTGCGCAATACGCCCTGATCGTTTTGCAACACACCGCCCAGCGTCAGGTTCAGCGCATCCTTAGCGTAAACGCTGCCCCCAGCGGTATTGTTCAATTGCCCCAGGTTCAGTTGCACGCCCTGCTGACCGGAAACGATCCCGTTCAGGTTGTTCAAGCCGTCCGCAGTCAACAGCAGCGCGCCACTGGCCAGCAGGCGGCCTTTTTCACGGTTATCGAACTGGCCAACGTTGGCCGTCAGACTGCCAAGGCTGGATATTTCGCCATTGCGGTTGTTCAGTGAGCCCGCTGTCAGATCAAGACCGGTCGCAGAAACCAGACCGCGAAGGTTGGTCAGCAACTGATCGATGCGCACAACGAGCGCTTTATCGCTGAGTATCGAACCGTCGGTGTTGTCCAGCGAAGTGGCTGCCAGCGTGAAGCTGTTGGCGCTGGAGATCTTGCCGCTCTGGTTATTGACCACTGTGAGGTTTTTCAGCAGCAACTGACCAGGTGCAGTGATCTGGCCGCCCTGGTTGGTCAACAGGCCATTGCTCAGGTCCAGGCTGACATCGCTGTTGCTGTACAAGCGCCCGTCATTGGTCTGATTGAGGCCCGTAACCAAGGCAGTCAGCGCCATAGCGCTGGCGATGCGACCGGCGTCGCTGTTGTTGACCAGCCCGGCGTTCAGTTGAAGCGCGCCGGTACTGGTCAGGCGGCCGTCCTGATGGTTGTCGAAAGCGCCAGTGGTAAGCACCACGCTATTGCCGGCAATGCGACCACTCTGGCTGTTATCCAAACTGCCGCTGGAAAGCGTCAGACCCGCATCGCTCAGAATCTGTCCGCCACGGTTGGCGACTGCGCCCGTTGTGCTGACGGTTGCCGTGCCGGCACTGGTCAAGCTGCCGCTATTGTTACTCAGAGAGGCCGCGCGCACGGCCAGTGTGCCGTCGCTGCGCAGCACGCCCTGATCGTTGCCCAAAGCGCCGTTGACGGCCACATTCAGGTTGCTTTTGCCGTAGACACTGCCGTTGCCGGTGTTGGTCAGTTGCCCCAGATTCAGCTGTACGCCTTGCTGTCCGGCGACCGAGCCGTTCTGGTTGTTCAGGTGGTCAGAGGTCAGTTGCAGCGCGCCGTTGGCCAGCAGACGGCCTTTTTCGCGGTTGTCGAACTGGCTGACGGTCGAGGTCAGACTGCCGAGACTGGAGATTTCCGCGCTGCGGTTGTCTACGCTTGCCGCGTTGAGCAGCAGATCGCCATTGGCGCTGATAAGCCCCAATTGGTTGAGCAACGGCCCGGAAATACGGGCGGACAAAGCGCTGCTGCTGAACAGCTTGCCTTGCTGGCTGTTGTCCAGCGAACTCGCAGTGATCGTCATAGTGCCATTGCTGCTGATCAGCCCGCTCTGGCTGTTGAGTACCTGAGAAGCGTTGATGTCGACAGTGCCGCCCTGGCTCAAAATTCGGCCTGACTGACGATTGTCGATGGCAGTAGCTACGATGCGTGTGCTCGACTGACCGTTCAGTGTGGCCCCCTGATTGTTCAGGGTCTGGCTGATGCTGGCTTGCAGGGCGCGGCTGGCGGTGATGCTGCCGCTGTTGTTCAGCCCGTTGGCAGACAGCGTCACATCGCCCGATGTGTTGCGGCTGTTGTCTGCATTGACTCCCGCCTCGATCACCGCGGTGTTATTGATCTGACCGCCTGCGGAAAGTGTCAGTGCATCGCGTGCGGCGACGTTCTGCCGGGTGATGAGATCACCTGCCGTGGTCATGCCCAGTGACGACCCAGCATAAACCGGCCCGTTGACCTCGGCACTGTTGGCCTTGACCGCCACAGCACCGCTGGCAGCGGTCTGCATCATGCTCAAGTGGCCGTTGGCATCAAGCTGGATATCTCCGCCACTGGCCGCCAGATCGCCAGCCAGCCTGACGCCGACACCCGCCTCGGTGCCCACCAGACGGATAGCACCGGCATACATGCCGCCCAGCGCCGAGCTGTCGACGGCCAGTTCCGGTTTGGCGCTGCCGTCGTCAGGCAAGGCGGTGGGGTTCAGCGTCTGTGCGTCGACATCGTTGCGACCGGCAATGATGTTGAGGCGCTTGGCGTGTATCTCGGCATTGATCTTCGCGCTACGGGTGATGATGTCGAACTGGTCGACGTTGTCTGCGTTCAGCCCCACACCGTCGATGGATATGCTGCCGCCCTGCACATTGAAACGCTGCAACTGCCCGTTGGCATCCAGCACCGGTTTGCCGGTGGTCAGCGTGACCTGCGGGGTATTGATGAAACCGCAGCCGTTGCAACTGATGCCGTAGGGGTTGGCGACGATGACACGTGCCGCCTGCCCGGCCACTTCCGTATAGCCTCTAAGCTGACTGGCGTTGGCGCCCACCACTTCGTTGAGAATGGTGGTGGCCGCCGTGCCGCGCAGGTTGGAGTTGCCGACGATGATGCCGCCCAGTTGAGTGCTCTGGGTCTGGTTGGTGGAGTTGTTGAGGATGACGCCCTGGCTGTCGACGTTGAACTGCTGATACTGGTTGTGTGACAGGCCGTTGGCATTAGGCGTGGCAATATTGACGATAGGCACGCCATTGCCGGCCTGATTCAGGCTGGTATTCGTGCCGCTGACCACGATGCCTTCGGCTTGAACCAGCATCGGCTGCCAGAACATCGCATTGGCGAGAATCAGCGCGAGGCCGCGCTTGGGCATTCCCCAGAAAGACCGGCGCTCGACCAGCACAGCAGAAGGCTGACGAGCAAGCAGAGCCAGTTGGTGAACGTCCATGTAAATGACCTCGGAACAGGTAGGTTGAATACGGTGTGATTAGAGGAAAAAGTCCATACGGAAATAGATCGGCGCTTCGCGCTCGATCACATCGGGACGTTCCAGGGAATGAGCGAACGTCACTGAGGCAGCAACGTGCTGGCCACGCGTAAACAGCTCGAACGAGTTACTGGACAAGCGCCCATGCTGACTGCCGTTGTAACGATCGTTGCGGATAACACCCTGGTCGTAACCGGCAGCCGCGCCATACTCGGCGAACACCGGGCGCAGCCAGTCCAGGGTGACCGGGCGAGTCAGGCGCAACTCGTTACGCCAGTAACCACCGCTGTCGCCAGACAGAAACTCATCCTTGTAACCGCGCACCGATGCTGATCCGCCCAGGCTGGTGCGTTGCGAGCTGAACAGCACATCCTCACTGCGCTGCCCGGTGGCCAGGCTGGTGAAGCTCAGGTTTTCGCCCCACAGTTGAAAGGGGTGCAGGTAGCTGAGGGTGCCGGTGTATTTGCGATAACGTGCATCAGCCTCACCCGGGCGAGGATCGTGGTTGCCCTGCGCGTCCAGTGCACCGATGCCTTGCTGCATGCCCAGATCGATGTTGACGAACGCCGAGCCAACCCGCCGCCCATGGTTGATACCGAACTGCGCCTCGGTGATGCGATTGCTGCTGACCGCCAGCTTGCTGTCTTCGACATAATTGTTGGTGCGCAGGTAGGACAGACCGGCATTGAGCGAGGTCTTGCTCAGCGCGTCGCGATACACGACCCGCTCGGCCTTGAACTGGTGGTTCTGGCTATCGCCGTCCTGCTTGAAGTTGACGTTCGAGGCCTGCGCCACCGAACGATATTCACTGGTGTTGTACAGGTAGCTGAACGTCCACCAGCCCCACGGCAGGCTGTAGGCAAGCGAGGCGTTGCGGGAGGCTTTCTGCCGATCGCTGATCGCATCGTGGCCGCCGCGCAGGCTGAACTGGTCGGCCAGCCCCGACGGATTATCCCACTCAAGGCCGGCGTTCCATTGCTGCTCACCGGTGCTGCGCTGACCTTCGTTGGTACGCGACAGGTTGGCCCGCCATGGTTTTTGCGGAGTGTTCTTGACCACTACGTCACTGCCGCCGACGACTTGGCCGGGGGTCAGTTCCATCTGCGCCTGATTGGATGGCAGGCGATTGAGCTGATCGACCATCTGCTCGATTTCGCGCAGGTTGACCATCTGGCCTTCTTTACCGGGAAACGTCATGGCCAGCTCACGCGCCGACAGGCCGCTGGCGGCATCGCCACGCAGATGCTCCAGCTTGCCTTCGATGACCAGCACTTGCAGGTCGCCTGTCGACAGGTCCTGTTGCGGCAGGTAGGCGCGAGTCGTCACCAGGCCTTTTTCGAGGTAGTGATCGGTGATGACTTTAAGCAGCTCATTGAGCTGCGCGACACCAAGGCACTTGCCGATATAGGGCTTGGTCAGCGCATCGCGCTCGGCGGCCGACAGCGAGTCGGCGCCCTTGAGCTCAATACGATTGATGGTAAAACAACGTGTATCGGCCGGAGAACTCGGGGCAGCGGGTGCGGCTTGTTTGCCCGGCAGGTCCTTGAGTTCTTCAAGACGGCGGCGCTGCTCTTCGAGCAGGCGATCCTGACGGTCACGAATAAGATCCTGGTCACCTGGCAAACTGGCGGGAGCAGTGGCTGCAAGCGATGTAGCTGGCGCGATGGCGAGCAGTAGCAGCAAAGCCAGTTTTAGGGCATGAGGATACACGGCGCGTCCTTGCGGTAGCATATTGATATCAAAAAGGTGGGCAATACTAGAACGCCATCATAGCGGCGTCAAATATTTGTATCGACCTTGTATCCGATTTGTTGAACTTTTTTTAAAGCTTATTTTTACAACACTGACCTTTAGCCAGCGCTCAAGGGTCATGTGCTTAATATTGATAGGGGACAGCGTATCTTTTCGACATAGTATTAAGGTCATAATTAAATATATGCAGAAATGCTGATCGGCTAGCACGCGAAAACCGGATCGTGTCAAGGCCGCAGATACACTAGTAAAATGACTATGGTCTAAGGAAACAGGCGCAAGCATGCGGACCTTTCAGGGCTCTGGATCGGCGCCGACGGTCCTTTTTTGCATGGACGGGGTGTAAAACAGAGGCAGCAGGTTTCGATCAAACCCTGTGGTGTGGCGCATGAGCAAAACGGGGATGAGCAATAACAACTAGTTGTCGGCCAACACTCGACAATGAACCGCTATGCCAGAATCAGTGCCGTCTCCCGCTGTATGCAGTATCGCGAGGTGTGCAGCCCTGCATTTGTTTAAAAGCGAGTCATCGACTCTACAGCCTCCCGCGCCACGCACGGGAGGCCTATCGAATCACTGTTGCCCGGACAACTTCATGATCATTCGCGACAGCAAGTAGATCCGCGGCGCCACGCTGCCCACTTCGGCATACTCTTCGGGCGTATGGATATTGCCGCCGACAATCCCGAAGCCATCCAGCGTTGGTGTACCCACGCTGGCAGACAGGCTTGAATCTGCCGCCCCGCCGCTGCCCTCGATGGTCAGGGTGCGACCCAGTTCGCCGTAGATGCCTTGCGCCATCGCGACCAATGCATCGGACTGCGCGGTCTGCGGCATCGGTGGCAGGCCACGGACCAAGCTGGTCTTGACCTCGGTATCGGGCACCAGCTTGTTGGCCGACACCCTGGCCAGGTCCTGCTCGACGCGGTCGAACTCTTCCGGTACGGCAGCGCGCACATCGGCCTTGGCGCTGGCCTGATCGGGAATCACGTTGGTGCGATCCCCCGCCTTGAGCACGGTGAAGTTGATGGTGGTTTTCTTCTCCTCGTCACCCAGCTTGCCGAGTTGCAGGATCTGATGGGCAACTTCGGTAGCGGCGTTACGTCCCAGCTCAGGCGCAACGCCTGCATGCGAGGCCTTGCCCTTGACTTCGACCAGCGCGGTTGCCGAGCCTTTGCGCCACACCACCAGACCGTCGGCCGGACGCCCCGGCTCCAGGTTGAGCGTCACGTCATGCTCCTTCGCGGTTTTCTTGATCAGCTCGGTAGCAACGCCTGAGCCGGTCTCCTCACTGGCGTCGAGCAACACCGTGATTTGCGCGTAGTCGGTGAATTTCAGGTTGTGCAGCACCTTCAGTGCATAGATAGCCGCAACGATGCCGCCCTTGTCATCCATCACCCCTGGGCCATAGGCACGCCCGTCCTTGATGTGAAACGGACGCTCGGCCGCGGAGCCTTCCTTGAACACGGTGTCCATGTGCGCCATCAGCAGAATCTTCGCCTTGCCGGTGCCTTTCAGGGTGGCGATGACGTGGTTGCTGGCCTCTGGCGTATTTGGAACGAGCTCGATGGTGGCACCGAGCTTTTTCAGTTCTTCGATCGCGATGTCGCTGACCTTGGTCAGGCCCGGTACATACCCGGAACCCGAGTCGATGTTCACCAGACGCTCCAGCAGCTTCAAGGCTTCGTCCTTGTATTGCTCGGCATCGGCCTGGATGGCCTTGTGCGGTTCGGCCATGGCCGCCGGTGCCAGAGCTGTCAACGCAAGCGCCAGGGCGAGATGGGCGGCCAGTGGCGAGCGGGTAAATGAGCGCATGTGTTTCATCCTTGTGTTCGATCATCGAGGTTTTCTCAGGACCATACCCTACACACGCACCGGCCGTCATGGCTCAGCTCGCCTTGCGCCAGCGCTCGAAGCGGTCGAACAGCAGCGCGTAGAGGATCGGAATCAGGCCCAGTGTCACCAGCGTACCCAACGCAAGGCCACCCATGATGGTGATCGCCATGCCCTCCCAGAGCGGGCCAGCAAACAGCATCAGCGGCACCAGCCCGATGATGCAGGTCAGTTTGGTCATCACGATCGGCCGCAAGCGCTTGATCGCTGCATTAACCACTGCATCACGCACCGCCAGGCCTTGCTCGCGTTCAGCCTCGATACGTTCGAGCAGCAGCACGGCGTTGTTGACGATGATGCCGGCCAGCGACAGCAGCCCGAAGGTGGCCATGAAGCCGAACGGATAGCCGGTGAGCACCAACGCCAGCGCCACGCCGATCAGCACGAAGGGCACGCTGGAGATGACGATCAGCAGCTTGCGGAACGAATTGAACTGCCAGACGAACAACAGCAGCATCGCGACCAGTGCATGCGGCATGTACTGCAACAGCGCCTGATTGGCTTCGGCCGAGTCTTCAATTTCGCCACCCGGTTCGATGTGGTAACCCGCCGGCAGGCTGATTGCAGCTATCTGCGGTGCCAACTGTTCGACGATCGAGGTCGCCGTCATTGACGGATTGTGCCCCACCACCGTGATTGCGCGTTGCAGATTACGCCGCTGAATAGTCGATGCCTCGGCCCTGGGCTCGACAGTGGCAATGGCCGACAACATCAACGGCGCGCCCCCGGAAGCCGGATAAATCAATGTGCTGTCCAGATCATTGCCCGGTTTGCTCAGGGTGCTCTGCTCGCGTGCCACAATAGCGACAGCAGTATCGCCATCCTGCAGCGACGACACGGACAGCCCGCTGTTTCTCAGTTGCAGGGCCTGGGCGACGTCCTGAGTGGCAACACCGGCCTGCAGGGCTTTGTACGGATCGACGACAACGTCGTAACGCAGCAATCGGGTCCGCCAGTCATCGTGCACGTCCAGGGTTCCGGTCAACGCCGACAACGCCTGCTCGATCTGTCGGGCAATACCGCGCAACACTTCCTCATCAGGACCGATGACCCGGTAGACTGCAATCCCCGCCTCGGTGGTGCCCATCGAGAATCGTTTGGGCTGCGCTTCGATTTCGGGGTGCTGCGCGAGGATAAACTGCCGTGTGCGCTCGATCACCGCATCGAGGTCGGCACCTTCACGCACGCTGACAGTGAAATACGCGATATTCGGCGCGGGCAACGGGGGATTGAGGCCCAGCACGATCCGCGGCCCGCCACTGGCGACATAACCAATGCTGTGTTCCACATCCTGATCGCTGCTCAGCCACTGGCTGATATCACGCACCGCTCGAGACGTGTCTCGCGAGCTGCTGCCGGGCTCGAGCACCAGCGGAATCTGGAACTGCATACGGTCCGACTTCGGCAGAAAATCGTACGGCACCCGGGTCAGCACCACGACCGCCAACGCCAGCAAACCCATCATGCAGGCGATGAAGAGCAGCGAGTGATTCAGCAAACGCTCGATGACCTTGCGATAGCCACGGTAGAACAGCGATGCATACTCATCGGCATCATCCGCCGACGCTTTGCCGGCCGGCACCCTGGCGAAGTAAAAGCACAACAGAGGCGTCACCGTGATGCTGAGCAGCCAGGAGCTGATCAGCGTCGTGGCGAGCACAACCGCCAGCGAACGCAGGTATTCGTTGGTACTGGTCTGCCCCAGAAAGAAAGGCGAAAACGCCAGGACGATGACCAGTGAAGAAGTCAGCAGAGGGATCATCAAGGTGCGCCCGGCCTCCTCACAGGCGCGCTGTCGATCCTCCCCCGCATGCAGGCGTCGCTCAATGTCTTCGGCGATGACAATGCCGTTGTCCACCAGCAAGCCCAGCGCCAGGATGATCGCGGCAATCGACACCGTCTGCAGCTCGATCCCCAGTGCGCGCATGACCAGCAGCGTACTGAGGATGGTCAAGGGCACAATCACCCCGACCACCAGCCCGGTGCGCCAGCCCAGAAATAGCATGACCACGCACATCACGATCACCACCGTCTCGGCCATGACGTGATACATCTTGCTCATCTCGTGCTCGACCACGCTGGACTGGAAGGTCACCACGTGCAAGGTAAAACCCGTCGGAAGTTGCTGCTCCAGCTCAGCGAGTCGCTTGCGCAAGGCATCACCGAAGGTTTGCACATTGAGGCCTGGCTGCATCGAAACGGCCAGTACCACAGCATTCTTTCCCTGATAGATCGCTTCGGTTTCCGGCGGGTCGACAGGGCTCACCGATACCCTGCTCAGGTTCTGCAACGCGACCTTCTGACCACTGGGCAACTGCACCGGGAACTGCCGAAGCTGCTCCGGCGAAAGCACCTCGCCACTGATCGAAAGCGTAGTGCTCTGCTGCCCGATGACCGGGTTGCCTCCCGTCGCGATCAGGTTGCGGGCCTGCAGTTGCTGAAGCAGCTGTTGCGGAGAAAGTCCGGCGGCGGCCAGCGTCTGGTGATTGAAGTCGAGGTAAATGCGTTCATCCTGCAGCCCATACAGCTGGACCTGATCGACGCCCTTGAGCTCATAAAGCTGATTACGCAAGCGCTTGATCGGGCCGCGCATCTCGCCCATGGTGAAGCCCGGCGCGGTCAGCGCGATCGAAGCCACGGCGACGCGACCGAAATCATCATCGACAAAAGGCCCTTGGGTGCCGGGCGGAAAACCACCCCTCGTTTCACTCACCTTCGCCCGGAGCCGTTGCCACAGCAGCCCGAGATCCTTGACGTTGTCATACGCCGTAACCTGCACGATCACTCGGCCAGGCTGGACCGTGGTGAGCACGTTCTTGATCTCGGCCAGTTCACGGATACGCTCTTCGAGCGGCCTGGCGAGCAGTTCCTCGCTGCGCTCTGCGGACAGCCCTTCCAGAGACACACTGACCAGTGCGTCACGAACGGTCACCGACGGCTCTTCCTGAGAAGGAAAGCTCAAAAACGTGACAACACCGGCCAGCAAAATCAGCAAGGCAGCGAACAGGGTCAGGCGGCTTGCGCCCATGGCGCGGGAGGTAAGGTTCATTGCGCGTCACCGGTCAGGCGAGTGTCTGAATGAAACAGCGTGACGGGCTGACCGTCCTGCAGAAAAGCGGTGCCGGCAGTGACCACCTGCTCACCTGCGACCAGCCCGCTGACGACCAGTGCCCGACCTTCTCTGACCATACCCAGCGTCACGGAGCGTACGACGACTGTTCCTCCCGGCTGGTAAACGAAGACTTCAGCAAGGTGGCTGTTGGCACCCATCCTTAACGCTTGCACTGGAACCGACAGCGTCTGTGAGTCGGCAGCGGGATGCATTTGCACAAGCAGCGTGACGCCACTGGGCAGCCTGCCGGCAGGCCGTAGCACTCGGAACACGGCCGTTCTGACCAGCCCGTCATCGGCGCGGGGCGAAATACCTTCCAGGGCGAGATCAAACCCTACCGTACCGTCTGCGCTGCTGGAGGCGCTGGCGAGGTCGCCCGGCTCAAGCGACTCGGCAAGTGCCAACGGAACAGCCGCCACCACTTGTTGCTCTGCGGCGGACTCTATATCCAGCACCACCTGTCCGGCGGGCAACACGCTCTGCGGTTGTGCATGACGGGCCACCACGCGCCCGGCAAAGGGTGCTATCAAGCGGGTGCGATCCAGTTCGCGACGGGCCAGGTCCAGCTCGGCTTGCGTGCGCATCAGCTCGGCGCTGGCTTGTTCACTGGACGACTGGGCCGACTCGACCACGCTCTGGGCGACACTGCCCGCTGCGAGCAGGTTTTGCTGACGCTGGTAGTTACGCTGGCGCTCCAGCGCCTGGGCCCGGGCCAGACGCAAAGCGGCCTGCGCCTCCTGCAGACGCAATTGCGCAGGCTGCGGATCAAGGCGGGCGAGCACCTGGCCCGGCTTGACGCTATCACCAATGTCGGCCCGCAGTTCTGTCAGGGTGCCTGCCGATTCGAAAGCCAGACTGGCTCGATCCTGCTGCCGAACGGTGCCAATGAAGCGCAACGCAGCGCCCTCTCCTGCCCGCACCGTCTCAACCTTGACAGCCCGGACAGGCGGAACGCTGGCCATCTGTTTATCACCGCAGCCACTGATCATCAGAGTGATCAGCACGACGCCGCAAGCGCGTGACACACACCGCCGTAGGGCCGGAAACGCATCAGGATTCAATCGCATGGCAGGCTTCAACCCTTCAGAAAGCGTAATTCAAGGCAATCAGGCCACTGCCTTCGGCATCGGTCTCGACCAGCGGACTGCCGCGGGTCTGGTCGGTGTAATGCGTTACCCCGACGCTTGCGACGGTTGACCAGTGGGCGTCGAAGGTATGCTGCCAGGCGAGCGCCGCCGAGTAGGCGTAAATGCCGCTGTCTGCGCTGAAACTGGAGAAGCCGGTGCGCTGACTCTGGATCGGGCTCACGCCGAAATAGGTCTGGTTGTAACGGCCGTCACCAGCGTGCGCATCGATGTCGAGGGTCACCGTATCGGTCTGACTGTGGTAGGCGATGCCCTCGAAACCCAACCGGTAACGATTGCCACGTTTTTCACCAGCCACCCGCAGTTCGGCCTCGGCACTGACGGACAGCCACGGCATGAGTTGCTGGGAAACCATGAAGTCGCCAACGGTCGCGCCCTTGACAGTGCCCATCCCTCTCAGCTCGTTGGAACCAGGCCGATTCGTACTGTTTTTCTCGGTACGACCGAAATCGTAATTGAGTGCAGCGCTGGCACCGAACCCGGAATCCGACTGCCATTGCAGCCCCAGACCGCGCGTGGTGTCGGCGAAGAAGATACCGCGCTGGACCGTCAGCATGGGCACCACCTGACTGCGGTATTCATCGGCCCCCATGTAGCGCGGCAGCACGGCCATGCCGAGCCCGAAATTGACGTTGAACCGGTCACCCAGCATCGACTGGCCTTCGGCAGTGCTGTCCTGGGCGCAGGCCTGACCTGCCAGGGTCATGGCCGCAGAGGTGATCAACACGGTCAGCACAGGTTTAAGCAGCGCAGACCGCAGGTGAGTACGAGAGATTGCAGGGCTCATGGGGATACTCCGGTGTCATTCAAGATTGGGGTGGGGTTGTCGGTTCTGCTCCGTGCAGCACTCGAAACAGATCGATGCGGTTTTGCTGCAGCGCATCGAGGGACTGGCGAGCGGCTGCGTCGGCTTCAGCAATACGGAGAGTGGAAACCAGCAATGCAGTGCGCTCGACGGCGCCCGCATTGAGTTCAAAGGACAGGCGCCGCACTTTTTCCTGGACCAGCGCAACCCGCTCGACCTCGTTGCGGACATGGTTCAGGGCCTGCTGACGGCGGGTCAGCACAGCGGACATTTCACGGAAGGCGTTCTGCACAGCCTTTTCATACTCGGCCACCGCGATCTGCTGACGCACCTTGGCAAGGTCCAGGTTGGCCTGATTACGCCCGCCGTCGAACAGCGGCAGATTCAACTGCGGCGTAAACAGCCAGGCCCCGCTGCCGTTGCTGAACAAGGTGCGCAGGCTGTCGCTCTGCAAGCCCACGCCGGTACTGAGTTTTATGGACGGAAAGAACGCCGCACGGGCAGCACCAATGTTGGCATTGCTGGCCTTGAGGGCTTCTTCGCGCTGACGGATGTCAAAGCGTTCCAGCAGACGCTGAGACGGCAGATTCGACAGCCAGGACGGCGTCTCGACCAGCGCGGTGGTCAGCGCAGGGGTGTCTGGCGTGCTGACGGGCAATACCGTCGAATAGCCGGTGAGTAACAACAAGGCCTGCGACGCGTTGGCGTGATCGCTTGCCGCATCCTGTACCTGCTGTTGCGCGCTCAGGGTGTCGAGGCGCTGTGCCATCAGATCATCCAGCGAAAGCGCACCTTGACGCTGCTGCTCTTCGGCCGCCTTGACCAACATCAGCCGGGCATCGTGAACCGCCTGCGCATCCTGTTGCACGGCAGCGGCCAGACGCTCGGCCAGCCAGGCGCGGGCGACTTCCGCAACCAGCGCACTGCGTGCCGCCTGCTGGCCGTAGGTGCTGGCCAGATAATCGTGCCGCGCCGCCTCTGACAGGCTGCGCACGCGCCCGAAGAAATCCAGTTCAAAGTCAGAGACGCCCACCGACGCGATGGAAATGTCCTGGCCATAACGCTCGTCGGCGGCCGCATTATCGAAGTGCTGACGATCGCGCTCGACACCTGCAGCAAGGGTCGGAAAGCGATCGGCGCGGGTAATGCCGCGCATTGCCCTGGCCTCCTCCACACGCAGCACCGCCACACGAAAATCGCGATTGAACGCGAGGGCCGATTGCAGCAACCGGCGCAGTTCGCCTTTTGGCGACAACTCGCCAGCCAGCGCTTCTTCGTCGGCACTGAGCACGACGGCGCTGGAGGTATTCGAGGCCGGGACCACAGCGGACGCCTGATCGACCGGGACCGGCAACGCCGGACGCTGATAGGCCGGTATCAACGAGCAGCCCGAAAGAGTCAGGCTCGCCAGCATGGCCAGGCAACGCCAGCGGCGGTTGCGGATACGCTTGGACAGCGGTGTACTCATCGGCATAGGATCTGTCCGCGACAGTGGGCTCTGGACAGCATCCTGAACGTCGACTTTCAACAAACCGTTCGTGAATTATCAAGATTTGATCAAGAGGCGCGCTCGTGTCAGGAAAACGCATTCTTATCGTTGAAGACGACGCCGACAGTGCCAGCATTCTCGAGGCTTACCTGCGTCGTGACGGTTTCAACGTCGGGCTGGCCGAAAACGGTCAGCGCGGTATCGATATGCACCGTCAGTGGAAACCCGACCTGATTCTGCTGGACGTCATGCTGCCGCTTGTCAGTGGTACCGACGTGCTGTCGGCCGTCCGGCGCTGCAGCGACACGCCGGTGATCATGGTCACCGCCATGGGCGACGAACCGGAAAAACTCGGCGCCTTGCGCTATGGGGCCGACGATTACGTGGTCAAGCCCTACAACCCGCGAGAAGTGGTGGCCCGCGTGCATGCGGTTCTGCGGCGCTCCCAGCAGAACGGCAACAACGAGCGTCATTTGCGCTACCAGAACCTGCTGGTGGAGCTGGATGCGGTCACCGCGATCATTGAAGGTCAGGATGGCGCAGAGACCGTACTCGACCTGACACCTACCGAGTTCAAGATCCTTTCAACGCTGCTGAAAACGCCGTCCAAGGCCTTCACTCGCGAAGAACTGCTGGAAATCTGCCTTCCCGACAGCGAGGCGCTGGCCAGGGTTGTCGATGCGCATGTGCATAACCTTCGGCGCAAACTGGAGATCCATGGCGTGGAAAATGTGCTGGTCACCGTCCGTTCGGTCGGCTATCGGTTCAGGTGATCTTCATGCGAGATTTTTTCAGGCACAGACAAAAACCGTTGTGGCACTGGGTCGGCATGCGCATGAGCATGCTCGCCGTCGGTGCGGTCATCGTCATCGCGTTCTGCATGTGGCTACACGTCACAGTCTCTGACTGGCTCACCCTGCAGGCAATGCCGGCCGACGTGCGCATGGAGTTCCTGCGGCTGCAGGCAGAGCCCACCCTGGACATGGTCAAGCTGCGCGAACTGTTCTTCGAGTATTACCCGATCGAAAACCTGCTGCCGGGCATTGCCAACAAGGAATGGTGGGTGCTGGCAGCGCTGGTGTCGATCGCGATACCGATCATCATATTCTTCGGCTTTCTGTTTTCCCGTCCGCTTTCCAGCCAGTTCTCCTCGATTGCCAGAGGCGCACGTCAGGTCGCCCAGGGTGACTTCAAGACGCGCCTGCCGATGAGCGCCAACGACCCGGACGAATTGCAGGCGCTGGTCAGCGACTTCAATACCATGACCACTCAGCTCGGCCGTTACGAACTGGAAGTCAGCGAGTCCAGTGCCATGATTGCCCATGAGCTGCGCACGCCACTGAATGCCGCCATGGGACGCATACAAGGCATGATCGACGAAGTGTTCCCGCGTGACCTGGCACAACTGGAAATGGTCCACCGCCAGCTCGGCCAGTTGAACAAACTGGTGAGTGATCTGCACCTGCTCTCGCTCGCCAGCGCGGGTCAGTTGACCCTGGACAAGACGGAGTTTTCCCTTGAGAAACTGGTGGTCGAACGTCTGGGCTGGTTTGCCACGCCGCTCGATGAGGCAGGTGTCGCCGTGACGATCGATATCCCGCGGAAATTGACCGTCAACGCCGACCGTGACCGGATCGGTCAGGTCGTGAATATTCTCGTCGATAACGCGCTGCGCTATTCGGCGATGGGTGGTGAGCTGCTGATTGTCGGCAAAGCCGGCGCAGGGCGCATGGAACTGACCGTCTCGGACCGCGGCCCCGGCTTTGACTCGGAGAACCTCGAACAGGTGTTCGACCGCTTCTGGCGTGCCGAACGTTCGCGGGCGCGCTATTCGGGAGGCAGCGGCCTTGGCCTGTCCATCGCCAGAGCGATTTGTCTCGAGCACGACGGCACTATCGAGGTCCGCAACAGGCCAGGCGGAGGATCCGTCATCCGCCTGGAGATTCCGGGCTGAGCCTGCCTGCCCGGCCCCGCAGATCAGTGCCCCATCAACGAATCGATGCCGTCCGGCTTGTCATGCACACCAAAGCGGTCCACCAGCGTAGCGGTGGCCCGGTTCATGCCGATAACGTCGACGCTGATGCCCGCCTTTCTCAGTTTCAAAACCACCTTGTCCAATGCGGCCACAGCGGTGATGTCCCAAAAATGCGCCTCGCGCAGATCGATGACCAGCGTCTCGAGGCTTTCGCGCAGGTCGAATGAGGCCATGAAACGGTCAGCGGAGGCGAAGAATACCTGGCCGGTCACGTAGTAGGTGCGATGGCTGTGGAAGGGATCACGATGCGACGTGACATCGAGGAAGTGAGCGATCTTGCTGGCAAAGAACATCGAGGCAAGCAGAGAACCGACCAGCACACCATAGGCAAGGTTATGGGTCGCCACGACCACCACCACGGTGACCACCATCACGATGTTGGTCGAGAGCGGGTATTCCTTGAGGTTGCGGATCGATCCCCAACTGAAGGTACTGATCGATACCATGATCATCACCGCCACCAGCGCCGCCATCGGAATACGCGCCAGCCATTCGCCCAGAAACAGCATCATGATCAACAGCAGTAAACCTGCGCTGAGGGTTGAAAGACGTGTTCTGCCGCCAGACTTCACGTTGATCATCGACTGGCCGATCATGGCGCAGCCAGCCATGCCGCCGATCAGACCCGTGGCGATATTGGCAATGCCCTGCCCTTTGCACTCACGGTTTCGGTCACTGGTGGTATCGGTCAGGTCATCGACGATGGTCGCGGTCATCATCGACTCCAGCAGGCCCACCACGGCCAGCGCGGCGGAATACGGCAGAATGATCAGCAGTGTGTCGAGATTGAGCGCGACGTCCGGCCACATAAAGGTCGGCAGACTGTCGGGCATTGCGCCCATGTCACCCACGGTTCGTACATCAAGCCCCATGTAAATGGAAATTGCGGTGAGCACCAGAATGCACACCAGCGGCGAAGGCAGCAACTTGCCCAGCACCGGCACGCGCGGGAACAGGTAGATGATTGCCAGGCCCGCTGCGGTCATGGCGTAAACCGGCCAGGTCACATGGGTCAATTCCGGCAACTGGGCCATGAAAATCAGAATCGCCAGTGCATTCACGAACCCGGTAACCACCGAGCGTGAAACGAAGCGCATCAACTCACCCAGGCGCAGATAGCCGGCGATGATCTGCAGTACCCCGCAGAGCAAGGTGGCGGCCAGCAAATACTGAAGCCCGTGCTCTTTGACCAGATTCACCATCAGCAAGGCCATCGCACCTGTAGCCGCAGAAATCATCGCCGGGCGCCCGCCCACGAACGCGATGACCACGCAGATACAGAACGACGCGTAAAGCCCGACTTTCGGGTCTACCCCGGTGATGATGGAGAACGCGATGGCCTCTGGAATCAGGGCCAATGCAACGACAAGCCCGGCCAATACATCGGCACGAACGTTGGAAAACCACGTAGCTTTGATTTTTTCGAGCATGGAAATACCTGTGACAGACGCAGCAAGACGCACGGCAGCGATTGCCGGACGAGCAGGAGCATCGGTTTTCGATTAAGTAGTCAGAGTGGGAGTGGCGGCGACCAAAAAACGGGCGCAGCAACGGGCGACTGCAGCAAGAAGGCAGTCAAGTGTTGCGAGGGGGGGGCGTAGCGCTAAGGCGGCGTAGGCAGCCAGTTGGAACGGGACACGTCTATTTCCTTCGATGGGTCGTAAGGCGCTGGCATCATAGACCTATCCGTTTGAGTGATTCAAGCGCAAGTCATCTCCCCGAACGACCTGAGTGACGGATGACGCAACACCCTGAAACACGTGAACAAGCCATCTGATTCTGTTTTTTACAGTTGTTGTGTCTCTGTTCGTTATGGCCGGTTTCGCTCATGATGCAGCCTTGTTCATTCGATGCCGCTTATGAAACGTTACGAAAAATTCGCCGCCGACATCTCGGAAATGATTCGCAGCGGCGTCCTGCCCGCCGGGGAAAAAGTCCCGTCCGTACGCGTCGCGAGTCGCACCTGGTCCGTCAGCCCGGCGACGGTCTTCAAGGCCTATTACCTGCTGGAAGACAAGGGACTGATTCAGGCCCGCGCACGCTCCGGGTATTACGTGCGCGAGCATGCCGCCAATGCACTGACCGAACCTGAACTGATCAGACACGCCAGCGAAGGCACCGAACTGGGTGTCAGCGACCTGATCTTTTCAGTGCTCGGCTCGCTCAAGGACCCGGACACCGTGCCGTTTGGCTCGGCGTTTCCCAGCCCGCACCTGTATCCGTTGGCGAGCCTGGCAAAGTCGATGGCTTCAGCTGTGCGTGCGCTGACGCCTGCGGGCATCGTCAGCGACATGACCACCGGAAACCCCGAGCTGCGCCGACAGATCGCCCTGCGCTACATGATCAGTGGCGTGCGCTTGCCCGCTGACGAACTGGTCATCACCAATGGCGCCATGGAAGCCCTGAACCTGTGCCTGCAGTGCGTCACCGAGCCCGGCGATCTGGTCGCCATCGAAGCTCCGGCGTTCTATGCCTGCCTTCAAGTGCTGGAGCGTCTGAAGCTGAAAGCCGTCGAAATCCCCGTGCATCCGCGTGACGGGGTGGACCTCGATTCGCTGCAGGACAGCCTGACACGCCTGCCGATCAAGGCTTGCTGGTTCATGAGCAGCTTTCAGAACCCATTGGGCGCGAGCATGACTCAGGAAAACAGGATCAGGCTCTACGACCTGCTGGAACAGCATCAAATCCCGTTGATCGAGGACGATGTGTACGCCGAACTGTATTACGGCGCCAAGGCGCCTCACCCGGTCAAAAGCCTGGATCGCAGCGGACTGGTGATGCACTGCAGCTCGTTTTCCAAGACCCTCGCGCCCGGCTATCGGGTCGGCTGGGTGGCAGGCGGGCGTTACACCGAGCAGATTGACCGCCTCAAGCTCATGACCACCCTCTCCCCTTCGGTCCCCGCTCAGGCCGCGCTCGCCGACTACCTCAAGCACGGCGGCTATGACCGCCATCTACGTAAACTGCGTGACACCCTCGAACTGCAACAAGGCGCGATGCTCGCCGCTGCCGCCCGCTATTTTCCGGCGGCGACACGCGTCACCCGCCCCGTCGGCGGCTACTTTCTGTGGTTCGAATTCCCCGAGCAGGTTGATTCGCTGCAGCTCTTTCAACTCGCACTCGCGCAGGGCATCAGCCTGGCACCCGGCCCGATCTTTTCCGCGTCACGGCGCTTCAAGAATTGCGCGCGCCTGAACTACGGCACTCCCTGGGACGAACGCAGCGAGCAGGCCATGGCAATGCTGGGCCGTATCATCGCGTCGTTCTGAGCGTTTTCATGCCTTGCACAAAGACAACTGATCCGTATTTTTAAGCTGTTTCTGAATCTGTACCAGAATCTGTCCGAGCACGATAATGGCAGCGCATTGAAACGCGCAGGCCAACCGCCAAGAGTGGCGCCTGCGACTCGTTACAGACAGATCGATCAGCAGGAGACGCTCATGGGCAAGCTCGGACTTTCATTGATAGGTTTTTTGTTATTGGCGATTGCGGTGGGTTTGTTGGGGACTATTTCGCCGTATTGAGGCGCCAGGAATGCTGAAGCCGCGCTGCATTAGCGCCAAAACGAAAAAACCCGCCATCAGGCGGGTTTTTTCTTGTTCAAAGGCATTACACATCGCCTTTGAAATATCGTCTGGCTCCACGACCTGGACTCGAACCAGGGACCCAGTGATTAACAGTCACTTGCTCTACCAACTGAGCTATCGCGGAATGAGCGCTATGTTACTGATTCGGAAAAGGAAGTCAAGCAGAGCAGAAAAAAATCTTGCTCGTTGATCCGTGCGCCATTTGCGGCCAAACAGGAGCACGGTTCAGAAGACTGCCTGCCAGACAAGGTAGCCCTACTTGATCCGATAGTGGAAGGTATTCTTCACCCCGGACACGGTCACCGCCCTGCCCTCGACAACCCGTGGCTGATAACGAAAGGTTTGCGCTGCGGCCAGTGACGGACGGATGAACAATGGATGGCAGGCACCCTGCACTTGCGGGTTGACCACTGTGCCTTGCGGTGACACGTCGTAGACCACCGTGCAATCACCCTCGATGCCTTTGTCCAGCGCCCGTTCGGGATAGTCCGGGGCCTCCTTGCTCAGCGGCTGGTACTGGCTGCTGTCGGCAGCGGCAGTCTGCTGCTGTGATGAGTGCTGCGCCTGGCGGGCACGCTCGGCGGACTGGCGTGCCTGCTCAGCCTGACGCTGCTGCTCGATTTGCTGACGTTGCTGTTCGGCCAATTGCTGTTCCTGCTGCCTGCGCTGCTCGGCCTCGCGCAGGCGTTGGGCATTCTGCAGTTGCTCGCGCTCGCGCTTTTGCTCTTCGACGCGCTTGCGGGCCACTGCAGCCTGGTCGGGTTGACGTTGCGGCTCTGTCTGCGGTTTCGCAGCTTCGAGCGGTTTGCTGACCGGCAACGATGCCGGTGCAGGGGGTGGCGGCATCTGCACGGGTTCGCTTACCGGTGCCGCTGCCACTGGAACCGGCTCAGGCGCGGGCGTTGGCGGCAGAATCAGTAATTGGGTGGTCAGGGTTCTGACCGGTTCGGGCGGTTTTTCCCAGGCGTTCCAGCCGAGCATCAGACCGCTCAGCAAAGCGCCATGCAACGCCAGCGCGACCGCCGCCGCGAGGCCATTGCGGCGCAGCCAGGGCCGGTTCCCCCATTCGCGGCGCGGCGGCTGATAGTCGAGGGTCAGGGTGTTCATTGCGGCGCCTCGGTCACCAGCCCCAGTTGCGTCACGCCACTGCGTTGCAGGGCCGCCATGGCAGCAACCACACGACCGTAATCGGCTTTGTCATCCGCACGGATGAACACTTGCGTGTCGTTGCGCTCGGCCACCAGTTGGGCAATGCGCGCCTGCATGTCTTCCAGGCTCGCGGCCTGATCGGTCTGCGCCTGAGTGTCGACGGTATCGCCCAGGTTCCAGTAGTAGCCGCCCTGCGCCTTGACGGACAACGTCACGATGCGCTGCCGGGTGTCGGTGACGAGCGCTTCGCTGGCCACTTTGGGTAACTCGATTTTCACGCCCTGGGTGAGCATCGGCGCCGTCACCATGAAAATCACCAGCAGCACCAGCATTACGTCGATGTAAGGCACGACATTCATTTCGGCCTTCGGGCCATGTTTGCGTTGCGGTTTGACCAGCATGACAAGTCCTCAGGCAGCAGCGGCCATGTTGCGTGTCAGGCCTTGCAGAGTGCGATTCAGGCGCACCTGCAGTTCGTTGCCGAAGCTGTAGTAGCGTGCCGTGAGGGTCTGGCCACGGGCGGCAAAGCGGTTGTAGGCGATCACCGCCGGAATGGCCGCGAACAGCCCGATGGCGGTGGCGATCAGCGCTTCGGCAATACCCGGCGCGACCGTCGATAGTGTGGCCTGCTGCACCTGCGACAGGCCGATGAAGGAATTCATGATCCCCCACACCGTGCCGAACAGGCCGATATACGGGCTGACCGAGCCTACCGTGGCGAGAAACTGCAGGCCTTTTTCCAATTGCAGCTCTTGCTCGCTGATGGCGACCTGCAGCGAGCGCTCGACGCCGGAGAGCACCACATCAGGCTCGATACCCGGCCGCTGCTTGAGCTGCATGTATTCGGCGTAACCCGCCTGAAATACGTCCTCGATCCCAGTCGCATCGCGCTGCGCAGAGGATGCCTGCGCCTGCAGCGTCGCCAGGTCGGCGGCACTGCGAAAGCGTTGCTGGAAGGCATCCAGTGAGCGCTCGTAATGACGCAGGACAAGACTGCGCTGAATGATCAGGTACCAGCTGACCAGCGAGGCGAGCAGCAAAATCAGCATCACGGCCTTGACCAGCAGGCTGGCATCGCTGATCAGGCCCCAGATGGTCATGTGTTCGAGAGTGGCGTGCATCGGGGTAGTCCTCTGTAATGGAACGAATGATTAGCACCGCTTGATGACAAACGACTTACGGCAGCTTCAAGGTCTTCATGACCTCCGCCCACGGCACGAACTTGAAGTTCTGCGCCTGCTCGGGCATGCGCTTGCGCCCGTCCTGAACCACCAGCATGCCTTTGCTCCAGGGGCCGCCGAGGTTCATGGCGGTCACTTCGATGCCGTCGGTTTCCGAGGTGCCGTCGATCCCCGCCTTCGCGTTCAGGCCGACCCGAAAGGCGCCGCGCAGTACATAAGGCGGCTCGGCATCCACCACCACATAGCTGTCGTTGCCCTGACTGGAAATCAGCAGATAGTCATGGCCATCGCTCTGGTACAGCGCCAGCCCCTCGACATCGGCGTGCACCACTTCGCCCACCTTGATCACGCTGGACAGCGTTGCAGGCTGATCGGCCCGCGCATCGACTTCCCAGACACCTACGTCTTCTTCACCGAGAAACAGGCGCTGACGCTGGTCATCGGCCACGCAGCCTTCCGGTTGGGTGTCGACCTTGAAGCGGCGCACCAGCTCGCCTCTGGCCTTGCCGTCAGGGGCGCTGAGCCGGTATTGGAGAAAGCTGCCGTCCTTGCCGTTGGCGAAGGCATACAGCTCGCCACTGGCAGGCTTGAACAGGCAGACGCCGTAGATTTCCGCCAATGGCGTGGCGATTTCCCCCGCCTCGTGAAGCGTGCCGCTGGCGCGGTCGATGCTGAACAGGCTCAGGCTGTTGCGATCGCGATTACTCGCCACGGCCAGGTCGACGTTCTTGTTGCCCAGCATGAAACCGGGGCGCACATCGACATTGTTCAAACGCCCGACCGGCAGCTCCTGTAACTGCTTGCCGCTCAGGTCGTAAGCCAGCAGACCCTGCTTCTTGTTGGTACCCAGCACCCGGCTGAGTGCCGGATTTTTCGGGTTGACCCAGATCGCCGGGTCGTCGGCGGCGTCACCCTGACGCCCGACCGACTGGCTCTGGATGGCCGGCATGACACTCGGCAGCGGCGCAGCAACCGCGACCGGTTTGGGCGTCCAGTTCAGCGCCCCCTGATACAGACGCTCACCGTCCTTGTCGTTGACCAGCACCTGCAAACCACCCTTGTTCTCATGCACCGAGAGACCTTCGGGCTTCTTCAGGTTCATCAATGACAGATCGGCCACCGGCACCCAGGCTGCCTGCTGCTGATCATCCTGCTGCTGATAGAGATGCAACGACTTGCCCTTCGGGTCCAGCGCCAGCAGACCGCCAGGCACAACAGCCATTGCCCCAGCGGCCTGTTTCAGCTCGCCAAACGGCTCGCGCAGCGCCACCGGCTGCCGGGCGACATCGGCCTCGGGATGCGCCGGGTAAGCCCACCAGCCGATGTTCGCTTCATTGACGAACAACCTGTGCGCGGCATCGTCGACCTGACAAAACTCGGCGTTGGGAGGCAGCGGCAGATTGCGCACCAGGCGCGGCTCGCCATTGAGCCGGTTGTTCGCACCAATCAGCCATTGCTCGCCCTTGCCCTCTTCGCCCACCAAAAATACAAACAGGTTGCTGGCGTCATCGCGATACAGACACAGGCCGGCCACTGAATAGTCGCGTGCCGGCAGGTAGACCGGCTTCGACCAGTGCATCTTCGCCGGGTCCAGCTGGGTCAGCAAAGCCTGTTGACGTGCGTTGTCCAGCGTCGCGACCAGGACGTTGTCGCCCGTTGAGCGGCTGTCGAGCCCTTGAAATGAACCGGGCATGCTTGCCAGTTCGCGGCCCTGCTCATCCAGCAGCAACAGGCCGGCCTTGATGCTCGCGGCCAGACGCCGACTGCCGTCACTGTCCGGCAAGAAGGCGACAGACTGAGCCTTGAACGAGGCGTTTTCAGCCCAGCGCGTCAGGTTCAGATCCATCGGCGACGAGGCCTGCGCAGCCCCGGCCGTCAGGCAAAGCAAGAGCGCCAGGCACACTGGCTTGGGTAATAGCGAAATCATCATGAACGGTTGAATCCTTTGAATGAGCGCTTCAGATCGATCAGAAATGGGTGAAGGTCAGGCCGACCTTGTAAGTCGGGCCGCACTCTTCGTACTGGTCGTTGTAGGCGCGATGGCCGCTGTAGACGAAGTACGGCTGATCGGTAAGGTTCTGGGCCTCGAAGCTGACCTTGAGGTTCTTCGTCAGTGAATAGCGCGCGCTGAAATCAACGAAGGTCTGCGCGTCCACATACTGGTCATGGTCCTTGTCGCCGATCGCCGCCAGCTCGTAGAGGTAGGCCGACTTGTAGTTGGCGGACAGACGCAGACTGAGCTTGTCGTTCTCCCAGCCGAGCATGACGTTACCGACGGTTTTCGACTGGCTGGGCAGGTCGATATCGCGTTTGCGATTGCTGCCGGTGCTCTGGTCGAAACCGTTGATGCTGGCATCCGAGCGGCTCAACGTGGCATTGGCGCCCAGCAGCAGACCGTTCCATGGCGCAGGCAACCAGTCGAGCTTCTGCGAGTAGGCCAGCTCCAGGCCATACAGCTTGGCCTTGTCGCCATTGGCAAAGGTGTTGGCCTCGGAGAAGTTCGCCCACTGCCCGGTGCCGGCCAGGTCGGTGTTGTAGACGAAATTCTGGATGTCCTTGTAGAACACGAACGCCGACACCGTGCCTGCGCGGCCCATGAAGTGTTCGATGCCCAGGTCCAGGTTGCTTGACTCCAGCGGCTTGAGATTCGGGTTACCGAAAGACGCTTCGTCATCATCGATCACAAAACCCGGTGCCAGTTGTCCGAACGTGGGACGTACCACGGTTTTGGTCCATGCAGCACGCAGTTGGGTACTCTTGTCGATCTGATAACGGGCATGCAGGCCCGGCAGCCAGTGATGATAGCGACGGCTGGTGGTACTGGACTCGAACGCGCCATCACGCACACCAGTGCCCTTGGCGTCCATTTCCGTGCCTTCGTAGCGCAGGCCGGCGATGAAGCGCCACTTGTCGACATCCAGGGTATTCATGAAGTAACCGGCGTTGATGTCTTCGTTGATCTTGAAGTCATTGGCGCGGCTTTCGGCCTCGTCGTAGGCGTCAGCAGCGTTGAGGCCACCGATCAGCCCCTTGATCGCACCGGGACTGATGCCGCTGCCGAAGTTGCCCAGCCGGTAGTCGATGTTGCCTTTCTGGAACTGCGTCAGGTTGAGTTGCTGGTCGCTGAAGCCCAAGTCATCGAAACCCTCGTATTTCCAGACTTCCAGGTCATTGCTCTTGTCGCGACGGCTGACCTTGCCACCAAACTTGAACTGCGAGGCATAGCCCTTGAAATCGTAATCACGGGCCAGGTCCAGACGCAGGTTTTTCTCGGTGTCCTTGGTGTACTGCTTTTCCCAGTCGACCTTGTCCAGGGTGAAGTTCGAGTTGTCGTAGAACGAGGAGCCGACAATCGGCCGCGGCTTGTCGCGGTCGTAGAAACCGGTGTCGGCAAAGTCATCGTTGCCGACGAACGTGGCGCCTGCGATATGGCCAGGGCTGTCCTCGCTGGATTCGCTGTAACCGGCCTGGCCGCTGAGGGTCCACAGGCCGACCATGCGCTCGCCACCGAACACGTAGGACTGGATTTCCTGGGTTTCAGTACGCGCCTTGAGCTTGCGCGTGCCTTCGGCATCGCCTGTCTGCCCTGCGCTTTGCGCATCGGCAAACTCGAAACCGTTGGTGGTGCGGACTTCGTCGTCCTTGAAGCGGCTGTACAGGGTGCGCAGGTAATACTTGCTGACGTCATCGGGCCGGTAATCGAAGTTCAGGCCGCCACCGGCGCGCTCGCGACTGATGTCGTAGTCGCGCTGTTCGAATGATTGCAGCCGCGCGCCATCCCAGTCACCGCCGGTTTCGACGTTGTCGGAGCCGAAGTCACGCTTCTGCCAGCTCAGCGCTGCTGCCACGCCGAAGTTGTCGATGCCGTCGCCGAGGCTGAAACGATTGCTCGCCGCGCCGGAAAACTTGGGACTGGTCTGACGGGTGTTCTTGTCGTAGCTGGCCTCGCTGCTGCCGGTGTAGAACAGGCCCTTGTGGTCGAAGGCCGAGAGGCTCTCGACATCGATGGTGCCACCCAGCGAATTGGCGTCCATGTCCGGGGTCAGGGTCTTGATCACTGACAGGGACTGCACCAGTTCGGCGGGCAGGACATCCAGCGCCACGGCGCGTCGATCACTTTCCGGGGCAGGCACCATGGTGCCGTTGATGGTCACGCTGTTCAGGTCGGGGGCCAGGCCACGAACGGTTACAAAGCGCCCCTCGCCCTGATCGCGCTCGACGCTGACGCCCGGCAGGCGCTGCACCGCTTCGGCGACGTTCTGGTCCGGTAACTGCGCAACACCGTCGGCATGCACCACGCTCTTTATGCTGTCGGAGCTGCGTTGCTCCTTGAGCGCGTTGTCGATGCTCGCGGCCTGGCCGACCACTTGCACGTGCTCGGTGGTATCGGCTTCGGCGGCCTGCAAACGTTCGCTGCCGATGGCAAACGCCAGCGCGCTGAGTGTGAAACCGACCAGTTGGGCCCTGCTGCGACGCCTGTGCATGTAAGTCCTCCCCCATAAACCCGACAGACCAGGCAAATGGCCCGGCAACTGGAGGCGCAAGCTAGAGTCGTGCAGTGACGGTTCTGTGACAGGTAACGGGCCCAGGGGCTGAAAACAGCGGGTTTGAGGGGAATCGAGCAGGTAAATGAGCTGATTTGACTTTCAGGCGGGGCTGGAGCTGTAGGCCGTACTGATGCTCGGTGTGTCTGGCGCACTGTATATACCGACTCTACTGTCGGTTCCCGACAGATCGCGAGCAAGCTCGCTCCCACGGCCGCTGGCCAGAATCAAACGCCGACAGGCAGGCAACTCTGATACGACACAACCTCATGCGTTACCCGCAACCGCTGCCAACGCAGCAATGGCACTGACGACGCAGAGTGCGACGTAAGTGACGGCTGAGTCCTGGCGCTGATCAGAGGTGGCTTATACGTCAGATGCGAAGCAAAAACCTGCAACACACGTGAGCTGATTCGACCTTTCGCGGTTCGCGTTACCCGTCACCGAAGTGTCATGTGCATCTGTTCTGCTGGCCGATAATCAGCACCTCGGGAGCCGTCTGTTCATGTTCAGGATCATCCAACCTCATCGCTGGAAACTCGCCGTGCTGATGGTCGCCTCCAATCTCGGCCTGCTGGCGTTTCTGGCATTCGGCACGCTCAAACATGTCAGCGAATGGCAGTGGCTGGACATCGTCGGTGAAGGTGGCTCAGCCCTGCTGTCGCTGGTCTGGCTGTTTCTGGTGTTCAAGAGCAGACCGGCCGGCCGGGTGACCAATTACCTGTCGATCGGCCTGAGTTGCGTGTTCTTCTCGTGGTGGATCGACGCGCTCGACGAATTAATCCGCCTGCCCGCTGCGATCGAATGGGATCACTGGCTGGAATCCGGCCCGATGCCGGTCGGCCTGATTCTGTTGACCCTGGGCATCTACCACTGGCATCGCGAACAACTGGCAATCAGCGCACAAATGGAAAAACGCGAGCGCGGCTTCCGGGAGCACCGGTTGTACGACAAACTCACCCCGCTGGGCAGCGCCGACTACCTGAAGCGCCAACTGGTGGTCAGCCTGGAACAGAGTGTCTGCCAACAGCAGCCGCTGTCGCTGCTGGCGCTGGACGTGGATGGTTTCAGCGCGATCAACAATGCCTTCGGGCATGCCGAAGGCGATGAGGTGCTGTCGGCGCTCAGCCACTTGCTGGTGCTCAATCTGCGCCGTCAGGACCTGCTCTGCCGTCTGGCTGGCGACCGTTTCGTGGTGTTGTTGCCCAACACCGGAGAAAGCCAGGCAAAGCTGCTGGCGCTTGAGTTGCAGCAGGCGGTCGCCAGTCTGGCGCACAAGACCCGCCAACAGGGCGAACGCATTCACCTGTCGGCCAGCGTGGCGGTCGTCATGGCACTCAATGAAACGCCGGACAACCTGCTGCGCCGCCTCAATCTGTCGCTGGCTCGCGCCCGACGCCCTCTGACCTGCACTGCCTGAGCGCCTGCCATGACGCTTAAAAGTGACTGGTATGAAATCGACAGCCGCTTCATCCCCGGCCACTACCAGCCGGCAACGCTGATTGATCTGGCCTTGTCGCGCGGCATTGACAGCCATCGCCTGCTCAAAGGCACCGGGCTGTTTTACGAGGACATCGTTGCGGGCAAGACGCGCCTGAGCCCGCAACAGTTTTTCGTCCTGATCGGTAACGCGCAACGTCAGATGGAAGCCGACGACACCAGCTTCCTGTTCGGCCAGCGGCTGTTTCCCGGCCACTACGGCGCGGCCAGTCACGCGCTGCGTCATGCGCAAAACCTGCATCAGGCGCTGGAGATACTGATCCGCCAACAGGCGCTGCTCAGCCCGCTGCTGATACCGCGTCTGGAGCTGGACGAACAGTTCGCCTATCTCTACTGGCTGGACAGTTGTGGTGCAGGTGAACAGCAACGCTTCCTGCTCGAAGCCGGCATGACCGCACTGGTGGCGATGAGTCAGTCGCTGAGCGGCGAGCGTTTGCCGTGGGAATGCAGTTTCTGTCACGAAGAGCCACGCTACATCGAGCAGTACTGGGTTCATCTGGGCGAAAACACGGCATTTGGCCGCCCGCTGAACATGATGCGCCTGCCCAGGCATTACCTTACCCATGCCTGGCCTGGCGCATCGCCCATTGCCGTGCAGGTCGCGCAGCAGGAAGCCGACGGGCAACTCGCCGCGCTGGGCATGTCGTTCAGCCTGCTGGACCGCTTGCACCAGCACCTGCGTGAACATGTGCGACAGGCCACCAGCCTGGAACAGGTCGCTCACGCTTTCGCCATGAGCCCGGCCACGCTGAAGCGCAAGTTGCACAAGCACGGCACGCACTTTCAGGCGCAGCACGACCTGGCGCGCAAGCACGTCGCGTTGTACCTGTATCAGATCAAGGGGATGAGCAACGAAGCTGTGGCGGACTACCTGAACTTCAACGACCCGGCCAATTTCCGCCGCTCATTCAAACGCTGGACCGGCAGCACACCGACCCTGATCCAGCGCCTATTCAACTTCGAATGAGTCCGCCTCAGCGCTGCGCGCACAGCTTGTAACCCAGGCCATGGGCCGTGTGCAGCAACGGCGTGTCGTGCCCGCCATCCAGTACCCGCCTGAGCACATGGATGTTGCTGCGCAAACTGCTGCTGTTCGGGGCATCACGGCCCCAAAGCGCCTCTTCCAGCTCGGCCCGCTTGACGATATGCGGGCTTTTGCGCATCAGCAGTTCCAATAGCTTCATGTTGGTCGGGTTGAGCTTCAAAGGCACGCCTTTGCGGGTGACCTCCAGGGTGTCGAGATCGAACTGCAGGTCGGCAACCACCATCATCCGGTTGTCCTGGCGCTGCCGTCGGCTAACGATCGCTTCTACCCTGGCGAGCACTTCGGACATTGCAAACGGCTTGGTGATGTAGTCGTCGGCCCCCACCTTGAAACCGGTGAGCCGATCATCCAGTTCATCGCGCGCGCTGAGCATCACAATCGCGACTTCCGACTTCGAATACTGGCGCAGGCTGTGGCAGATCTGGTTGCCGTCGATGCCGGGCAGCATGATGTCGAGAATGATCGCATCGAAGCGTTTCGACGCGGCCAGATGCAGCCCGCTCAGGCCGTCCAGCGCCCCTTCTACCGCATGCCCCCTGAGCTCGAAGAATTCCAGCAGGTTATCGTGGATATCACGATGGTCTTCAATAACCAGAATGTTCATTGCCGCGCCTTGTTGTTGTTCTACCCGGCCGACCGGGAACCTGTCGCCAGTGCGTCTGCAGGTCGAGTGACGAATGCATCAGGTTTGTTGACGGCCAACGCCTGGCGAATCGGCTGTTGCAACCTCGATCGGCCATAGAAGCACAAGGCAACCAGCAACGTGCTCAGCCACACCACAATACCTGCCCAGAAGGTGTGCGACATGAAGTGCCAGCCTTGCAGCACCCGCGTGGTGCCGTAAATCATCCCGAGCAGCAGAATGGTCGCCAGCAGAGTATTCGAATGCCGCCAGCAATAGCGACGAGCCACGAAGTACAGGGCCAGCAGACTGAACGCGCTTGACGCGTGACCGCCCGGCCAGCATCGCCCGGCGCCGGCCTCGTGCAGCAGGTTGAAGTTCCTGAACCACTCGATGTGCGCCTGACTGCCACCGTACAAGGTAGTCTCGACAGGACAGTAAACGCTGGTATGGCTTTTCAGGTAATGGATCATGGCGGTGCTCAGCGCAAAGGCAACGATGACGAAAAAGAAGTCCAGCCGGTGCCTGCGTGCAAAGCGCAGGAAGGTGCCCAACCGAGAGCCCGTCAGCCGCCTCGCGAGGCGCGAATCATCATATTTTTCCAGCAACGGCCAGACAAAGGACAGCATCGCACCAATGATCGCCAGCTCTCCGGTCCAGTTCGGAAGGATCCGCGCCCATCTGTGTGTGATGTTCTCGAACAGATGGCTCTGGCCGATGGGAAACACCCCGGCCGTCGAATCAAAAAACAGGTCACTCAGTTGCCGGTCGATCGTGGTCAAGTCGAAGGTGACGAAGACCAGTAACGCGAAAAACACCGGTACACCCAGGTTGATGCCGTAGAACCGCAGCCTGGCGCTGGAAGATGTCGTCAATTGAATTGCTCGCTGTTGAGGTTTGCCCATTGCCCGGCATTCAGGGAGCCGAGGATTTTCGGCGGATGGCTGCCGTCTATTTGTACGAAAAACGCCTGGGCGTACTCACTGGAGCGCTCGCCGCCAGGTACGCCGACCTTGCGCTCGAACTGATCGATGCAGCCACTGTGGGTCACCAGCACCATGTTCTCGCCGCTGACCTTGTGGGCCTGCACCGCTTTCATGAAGCCGCTGTCACAGTCGTTGATCCAGTCCTGGCCAGCCACCGCGTGCCCGGCCAACAGTTGCGCAGTCTGTTGCGTGCGGGTCTTGGGGCTGGCGATCATGCGCGCGTGGTCCATGCCCATTTTCTGCAACCCGGCGCCCACCGCCAGAGCGGCGTCGCGGCCGTTGGAGGTAATGCCGTCGGCGTCGCTCATGCACGGGTTGCTTGAGCGGTCACAGCGTTCGGCGTGGCGAATCATCACCACCACATTGCCTTGCCGCCAGTGCTCGCGAAGGCCGGAAACGCTCAGGTTGCTGCCGACCCCCAGGTCCACCACATGCACACCCGAGAACGCCGAGTAGAACCATGCACAGATAGCCGTCAGCACGACGGCAACGGACATCGATACGATGTGCCGATGCAATTTGTAGCGCTGACTGATGCCCGAACCGGGAAGTACATTCTTGTTGATTATCGTGTCGGTCAAGGGACCACTCCTGCCATGAACCTATGTGTGGCGTTGACCCAGGGAGTGCCCGAGGTCTGTGCCGCTCCCATGCAGGCAAGATAGGTTCAGCATCGTCCCGATGCGGTGAAGAAGATGTGAAAAACGTGTTGTGGCCCAGCGCCATGTTTTTCACGCGAACGCTCTGGAATGGGCCTTTGCGGTTTTACGGACGTGAACATGAAGATAATTTAAGCGTTTTTCCCGAAAGTTCCGTGCCCATCGGGACGGTTTTGGACTCACAGACCGTGTGCTGCAGCAGCTGTGCGCAAAGGATTAGCCACTAAAACGCTTATCGTTTACCATGCCGCGCGTCGGTTTCCGAGAGGAACTAACAGGGAATTCGCACGCCTTTCTCACCAGGCGAAAAACGAAACTGCCCCCGCAACTGTAGGCACCGAGCCTGCTCCATGACTGCCACTGGATCGTGATCCGGGAAGGCCGGAGCCTGGCGCTGACGTGTCAGTCAGGAGACCTGCCGACCCGCTTCAATCCACTAACCGGCGGGGTGTCCGGGAAGGACATCCGCACGCGTCGGCATTTCCTGTCGTGCCCGGTGATCATCCGGGGATGTGTTTCCTGATGTGCATTGCGCCCTGGCACCTGCTCCAACGGAGACCGCATTTCATGTCGCTGCCCCGCCTCGCCGCACTCGCTGCCAGCCTGACGCTGTCCACCCTGGCCCTCGCCGCCCCCACTCAGTACCCGCTGACCCTTGAAAACTGTGGCGCGACCCTGACCTTCCAGCATGCGCCGACCAAGGCCGTCACCATTGGCCAGGCCGGCACCGAAATGCTTTACGAACTGGGCCTCGGCGACAGACTGGTCGGCACTTCCCTGTGGTTCAACAATGTATTGCCACGCTTCAAGGCGCAGAACGACAAGGTCGAGCGCCTGGCCGACAACGAGCCCAGTTTCGAAGCGGTGATTGGCAAGCGACCGGAACTGGTGGCCGTGCAACTGGAGTGGATGGTCGGCAAACAGGGCGTGGTCGGCACCCGCGAGCAGTTCCATGACCTGAAGATACCCACTTACATCCTGCCGTCCGACTGCGAAGGCAAGGACAATCTGGTCGGTGCCGATGGCACACGCCTGGAGCCGTTCCGCATCGACACCATCTACAAGAGCATCGAGCAACTGGCGCAGATTTTCGATGTGCGGGATCGCGGCGACGCGCTGGTTGCCGACCTCAAGGCCCGCCTGAGCGCAGCGATCGCCAACGTCCGGCAGAACAAGGCCAATGACGTCTCGGCGCTGTTCTGGTTCTCCAGCTCCGACCTCGCCAGCGACCCTTTCGTGGCCGGCCGCAAAGGCATTCCGGACTTCATGCTCAACAGCCTGGGCATGCGCAATATCGTTCAGTCCGACGAGGAATGGCCGACTGTGGGCTGGGAAACCATCGCCAAAGCCAACCCGAGCATTCTGGTCATCGCGCGCATGGATCGCCGCCGCTTCCCGGCTGACGATTACTTGAAAAAAATCGAATTCCTCAAGACCGACCCGGTGACCCGCAACATGGACGCGGTCAAGCATGACCGGATCGTGATCATCGACGCCGAGGGCATGCAGGCGGGCCTGCGTCTGTTTACCGGTTTCGAGGAACTGGCTGACGCCGCCAACCGTTTCAACGCTGCCAAATGAGATTGCCGATAGCGTTGGTTCATGTGCTCTGGGTCTCGGCAGTGCTGGTGCTGGCGATCATGATCGGGGCCGCGATCGGCGAAACCTCGATCAGCCTGAACGTGGTTTTCCAGGTGCTGGCCAACAAACTCTGGGGCGCTGGCTATGTACTCGACCCTATAGACGAAGGCATCGTCTGGAACTACCGGCTGACCCGCGCCATTGTCGCGGCGGCCTGCGGGGCCGGGCTGGCGATCTGTGGTGTGGTGTTGCAATCGTTATTGCGCAACCCGCTGGCAGACCCGTATCTGCTGGGGATTTCCGCAGGGGCTTCGACAGGCGCGGTACTGGTCGCCATTCTGGGCTTTGGTGCAGGTGCGATCTCGATGTCGGCAGGCGCCTTTGTCGGGGCCGTGGCGGCGTTTTCGCTGGTCGCCCTGCTGGCGCATTCCTCACGCGGCACGACGGCAGCCGGGCAGATCATTCTGGCCGGGATCGCCGGGTCGCAACTGTTCAATGCCCTGACCTCGTTTCTGATCACCAAATCGGCAAGCTCCGAGCAGGCACGCGGCATCATGTTCTGGCTGCTGGGTAACCTCAGCGGCGTGCGCTGGCACTCGGTCTGGCTGGCTGTGCCGACGGTGCTGGCAGGCCTGCTGGTGTGCCTCTGGCACCGGCGAGCGCTGGACGCGTTCACCTTCGGCAGCGACTCGGCGGCATCGCTGGGGATCGCGGTACGGCGCGTGCAGATCATCCTGATCGCCAGCGCTGCGCTGGTCACCGCGGTGATGGTCTCGATTGTCGGCTCCATCGGCTTCGTCGGGCTGGTGATCCCGCACGCGGTGCGGATGCTGGTCGGTGTCCGGCACGCCCGGCTGGTGCCGTTGAGCGCCTTGAGCGGCGCACTGTTTCTGATCGCTGCCGATATCCTTTCGCGCACACTGATCAAGGGGCAGGCGCTGCCGATCGGGGTGATTACCGCACTGATCGGCGCACCGGTCTTCGCTTTGATTCTTATCCGGGGCAACAGCACGCGATGAATGCCTTACCTCATCCGCTCAGTGCACCGGTACTCGGTTGTTCCGGTCTGGGTTATTCGGTACGTGGCGCAGCGCTGCTGCGCGATGTCGACCTGAGCATTGCCGCAGGTGAAACCCTGGCCGTGGTCGGTCCCAACGGCTCGGGCAAATCCACCCTGCTCAAGCTACTGGCCGGTATTCAGAAGCCGGTCAGCGGCTCGGTCAGCCTGGGCGGGCAAGCACTTGAGTCATTGAGCCGCAGGGACGTGGCGCGCCTGCTGGCGGTGGTCGAGCAGCAGGCTGAAACCAGCGACGCCGTGACCGTGCTGGATGCCGTCGAACTGGGCCGCACGCCCTGGCTGTCGGCACTCGAGCCGTGGAGCGCCGAGGACGATGCAATCGTTCGCCAGGCGCTGCAGGATGTGGACATGCTGCACCTGAAAAAACGCGCCTGGCACACCTTGTCCGGTGGCGAGCGGCAACGTGTTCACATCGCCAGGGCGCTGGCGCAACGTCCGCAGATCCTTCTGCTGGACGAACCGACCAATCATCTGGACATCCAGCATCAACTGACCATCCTCGGCCTGGTCAGGGCCTTGCCGGTGACCACCGTGATTGCCCTGCACGATCTGAATCAGGCGCTGGACTGCGACCGTGTGGCGGTCATGGAAAAGGGTCGGCTGGTCGCGCTGGGTGCGCCGCTCGAGGTACTGACTCCGGAACGCTTGCTGAGCACCTTCGGCGTGGTGGCGCACTGGCTGACCGACCCCAGTGACGGGGCGAAGATTCTGCGCCTGCGCTCGCGCTGAACCACGCCGATGGTCAGTCCGGCACCTGCTGCCATCTGCAACAGGTGCACCGCGCGGTCTGTGGCACTACAATGCGCGCTTTGCCCGCAGCCGGATCCCGTTGCCATGTCGTTACCCAAGCACCACCTGGAATTGCTCAGCCCTGCACGGGATGTGACCATCGCCCGTGAAGCCATCCTGCATGGTGCCGATGCGGTGTATATCGGCGGGCCGAGCTTTGGTGCGCGGCACAATGCCTGTAACGAGGTCAGCGACATTGCCGAGCTGGTCAAATTCGCGCACCGCTACCACGCGCGGATCTTTACCACCATCAACACCATCCTCCATGACGACGAGCTGGAGCCCGCGCGCAAGCTGATTCACCAGCTCTACGACGCCGGCGTGGATGCGTTGATCGTGCAGGACCTCGGGGTGATGGAGATGGACATTCCGCCCATCGAGCTGCACGCCAGCACGCAAACCGATATTCGCACCCTGAGCCGGGCGAAGTTTCTCGATCAGGCCGGTTTCTCGCAGCTGGTGCTGGCCCGGGAACTGAATCTGCAGGAAATCCGCGCAATCGCCGATGAAACCGATGCGGCCATCGAATTCTTCATCCACGGCGCCCTGTGCGTGGCGTTCTCCGGGCAGTGCAATATTTCCCACGCGCAAAACGGCCGCAGCGCCAACCGTGGCGACTGCTCGCAGGCCTGCCGCCTGCCGTACACCCTCAAGGATGATCAGGGTCGCGTTGTGGCCTTCGAAAAGCATCTGTTGTCGATGAAAGACAACAATCAGAGCGCCAACCTGCGTGCTTTGGTGGACGCCGGCGTGCGCTCGTTCAAGATCGAAGGGCGCTACAAGGATGCGGGCTACGTGAAAAACATCACGGCCTATTATCGCCAGCGTCTGGACGAGATTCTCGAAGACCGCACGGACCTCGCACCCGCTTCCAGCGGCCGTACCGCGCACTTTTTCGTGCCGGACCCGGAAAAGACCTTTCATCGCGGCAGCACCGATTATTTCGTCAGCGACCGCAAGATCGACATCGGCGCGTTCGACACGCCGACCTTCACCGGTCTGGCGGTGGGCACCGTTGAAAAGCTCGGCAAGCGCGACCTGATCGCCGTGACCCACGAGCCGCTGTCCAACGGCGACGGCCTCAATGTGCAGATCAAGCGTGAAGTGGTGGGCTTCCGTGCCAACATCGCCGAGCTCAAGGGCGAGTTCGAAGAGGACGGCCAGAAGCGCTGGCGCTATCGCGTAGAGCCCAACGAGATGCCCGCAGCGCTGTCGCGCGTACGCCCCAATCATCCGCTGAACCGCAACCTGGACCACAACTGGCAACAGGCGCTGCTCAAGACCTCGGCCGAACGTCGTATCGGCGTTCAGTGGCAGGTCACGCTGCGCGAAGAACACTTGAGCCTGGAAGCCACCAGCGAAGAAGGCGTGAGCGTCACGGTCGGTCTCGATGGACCGTTTGGCGCGGCCAACAAGCCCGAACAGGCGCTGGATCAGTTGCGTGACCTGCTCACTCAACTGGGCACCACGATCTATCATGCCCAGGACGTCAGGCTTGACGCGCCACAGGCGTTCTTCGTACCCAACTCGCAGCTCAAGACCCTGCGCCGCGACGCCATCGAGGCACTGACCGAAGCGCGAATCAAGGCTCATCCGCGCGGTGGCCGCAAGGCGGAGACGACCCCGCCACCGGTGTACCCGGAGTCGCATCTGTCTTTTCTGGCCAACGTCTACAACCAGAAGGCTCGCGACTTCTATCATCGCCACGGCGTACAGCTGATCGACGCGGCCTACGAGGCCCACGAAGAGACCGGCGAAGTGCCCGTGATGATCACCAAGCATTGCCTGCGCTTCTCGTTCAACCTGTGCCCGAAACAGGCCAAAGGTGTGACGGGCGTGCGCACCAAGGTCGCGCCGATGCAACTGGTGCACGGTGATGAAGTGCTGACCCTCAAGTTCGATTGCAAGCCTTGCGAAATGCACGTGATCGGCAAGATGAAAGGTCACATTCTCGACTTGCCGCTCCCCGGCAGCGCGGCGGCCAAATCGGTGGTCGGCCATATCACACCGGAAGACCTGCTCAAGACTGCGCGTCAGCGTTCTCCGCACTGATCGATGCAAGGGGTTGGCGCCCTGCCAGCCCCTTTCGTCTTCTGACAAAGCCCTCTTAAAGAACGCGCTCCATATGGGTCGTGTTCCACACCGGATCGCTCTCTACATCGGTCAAGGCAAAGCCCTGTTTCTCCCAGAAACGGATCGCGCCGGGCAGAAACGGATGGGTATGCAGGTACAAAACCTCTATGCCACCTGCCTCGGCATGGGCCCAGAGCGCCTGACATAAACGGCTGGCCAGCCCGTCGCCGCGAAACTCCGGCGCGACGAACAGGCGCACGATCTCAACGGTTCTGCGCCCGCGATAATCGAGCTGCGGGAAACGATGATCAAACGGCAGGTAGCCCACAGCCGCGATGATCTGCCCTTCACTGCGGGCGATCAGAAACTTGCCGTCCTCCCCGGCCAGATACACCTGCTCGAAACCGGCCAGATCGGGCGGAACGGTGACAGTGTCGAGCAAGGGAAAGATTCCGGCACGCGCACGCATGACGAAATCGACGGTGTGCGGGATCTCGGAGGGGTGTACCTCAGTAATAGTGATGTTCATGAGCACGGACTTATTGGGGGAATTGCAGGGAGATACAAATGTTACGCCAGACTTGGGCTTTTGAACGCACTGCTTAACTATAGAACAAGCGGTGCGGCGCAGAATTGTGACGCAGAGCGTCACGACAGGCATTCCCACGCGGAGCGCTCCGCGTTGTACGCAAGTCCGCTTTTGATTCTGGCCGAAGGCCGTGGGAGCGAACTTGTTCGCGAAAGGGCCGGTACAGTCTGAGGAAATGCGTCGTCTTACCCACCGTCTTCGCGAACAATGAGGATCGCCGCGGTCGCTCCTGCGCCCTGCGGGCAGAATCAATGACAGACCGCAGGCACGCCGTTATCGTACCCACGCTCCGCGTACGGCGCACAGCTTTACAGCGCAAACCCTTCGATGCGCACCAATGCAATGCAGGAAAAATCATGCGCCGGACGCCGTCGTAAACACTGCGCAGCCTTGCGTGCATTGCCAGTTCGGGCTTGGAGCGCTGCCGACGCAAGCTGGCACAACCTCTGCATAATCCTCAACAACCCCACCATGAATGTGGTCGGGCCGCCCCGGTTGATCGACGTGGATCGCCAGTCTCGCAGAGACCAGAGGGCTACTCGGGTGCTTCCGGCAACGTGGCTCGATGGCACCCCCGAATACCCAATAAGACAACAGGCAAAGGCGCCTGGAACCGAACGGTTCCGGGCGCTTTTTTTTGCTTTGAAAAACCTGATTGGCCTCGGCCGGGACTCGCTATGAACACCACAGTCTTCCCCCTCAACGATGTAAAAACCCTGATCGTCGTCGGTAATGGCATGGTCGGGCATCATTGCGTCGAGCAGTTGATCGCAGGCGGCGCACTCGAACGCTATCGCATCCACGTCTTTGGCGAGGAAACACAGCGCGCCTATGACCGCGTGCACCTGTCCGAATACTTCACAGGCCGCGACGCCGAATCGCTGGCCATGAGCGAGATGTCTGTCTACGAACAACCCGGCCTGACGTTGCACCTCGGCGTACCGGTGCTGGAAATCGATCGTGATCGTCACGAAATCATCACCGCCGAAGGCTGCTTCGGTTACGACAAACTGATCCTGGCCACGGGCTCCTACCCGTTCGTACCGCCTATCGAAGGCGCGCGGGGCAATTCCCGGCTGGTCTATCGCACACTCGAGGATCTGGACAGCATTCGCTATGCCGCGTCGAAGGCCCGCCGAGGCGTAGTGGTCGGCGGCGGTCTGCTCGGACTCGAAGCGGCCAATGCGCTTAAATCCCTGGGGCTGGAAGCCCATGTCGTCGAGTTCGCGCCGCGTCTCATGCCGGTGCAACTGGACGACCTCGGTGGCGCTGCATTGAAGGCGCGTATCGAAGCGCTGGGCGTCGGCGTGCATTTGTCCCGCGCCACGCAGTCGATCAGCGACGGCAAGCAGTATCGCTATCGGATGAACTTCGCCAACGACGAGTTTCTCGAGACCGACCTGATCGTGTTCTCCGCAGGTATTCGTCCGCAAGACGCCCTGGCCCGTCAGTGTGAGCTGGCGCTCGGCCCACGCGGTGGCATCGCAATCGACGAGCACTGCCGCACCAGCGACGCTGATATCTATGCCATCGGCGAATGCGCAGCCTGGAACGGCAGCGTGTTCGGCCTGGTCGCGCCCGGCTATCAAATGGCCCGCGGCGTGGCAGCACAGTTGTGCGAACAGGATACCGACGCGTTCTTCGGCGCCGACATGTCCACCAAGCTCAAGTTGCTGGGTGTGGATGTCGGCTCCATCGGTGATGCGCATGGTGCGCTGGCCGGGGCCGTCAGTTATCGCTTCATTGATGAAGCCACCGCCAGCTACCGTCGCCTGGTGGTGTCGGCCGATGGCAAGCAGGTACTCGGCGCTGTGCTGGTCGGCGATAACAGCTATTACGACACGCTGCTGCAGTATGCGCAGAACGGCATCCCGCTGCCCGCCGATCCATCGAGCCTGATTCTGCCGCGTGGTGAAGGCGCGCCGACGCTGGGCGCCGATGCCCTGCCCGCCACAGCGACCATCTGCTCCTGCCATAACGTCAGCAAAGGCGCCGTGTGCTCGGCCATCGACAATGGGTGCACCGATCTGACCGCAATCAAGTCCTGCACCAAGGCCGCCACCGGCTGCGGCGGTTGCACCGCACTGCTCAAACAGGTTTTCGAGCATGAACTGTTGGCTCGCGGCGTGGCGGTCGATAAAAGCCTGTGTGAACACTTCGCTCATACCCGCCAAGAGTTGTACTCGATGGTCCGCGTCGAAGGCATCGAAACCTTTGACGAGCTGCTGACTCGCCATGGCAAAGGCGCGCATGGCTGCGACATCTGCAAGCCCGCAGTCGGCTCGATCCTGGCGTCGTGCTGGAACCGCCCCATCACCGAGCCTTCGCTGGTGCCTCTGCAGGACACCAACGATACGTTCATGGCCAACATGCAGAAAAACGGCACCTACTCGGTGGTGCCACGTATTCCGGGTGGCGAGATTACCCCTGACGGCCTGATAGCGATTGGCGCGGTGGCGAAAAAATACGACTTGTACACCAAGATCACCGGCGGCCAGCGCATCGACCTGTTCGGCGCGCAACTGCACGAGTTGCCGGATATCTGGAGCGAGCTGATCGAGGCAGGCTTCGAGACCGGCCATGCCTACGGCAAGTCGACCCGTACGGTTAAATCCTGCGTCGGCAGCACCTGGTGCCGCTACGGCGTGCAGGACAGTGTCGCCATGGCGCTGCGCATCGAGGACCGTTACAAGGGCCTGCGCTCGCCGCACAAACTCAAGTTTGCGGTATCCGGCTGCACCCGCGAATGCGCCGAAGCGCAGAGCAAGGACGTCGGCGTGATTGCCACCGAAAACGGCTGGAACCTTTACCTGTGCGGCAACGGCGGCATGCGTCCGCGTCACGCCGAGCTGTTCGCCACCGATCTGGATGATGAAACCCTGATTCGTTACATCGACCGTTTCCTGATGCTCTACATCCGCACTGCCGACAAGCTGCAGCGTACCTCGGTCTGGCGTGAATCGCTGGAAGGCGGCCTCGACTATCTCAAGGCGGTCATCATCGACGACAGCCTGGGCCTGGCCGCAGAGCTGGAGTCGCAGATGCAACTGGTGGTCGACCGCTACGAATGCGAATGGGCCAACGCCCTCAAGGACCCGGAAAAGCTCAAGCGCTTCCGCACCTTCGTCAACGACGGGCGTGCTGACCCCGACGTGCAGTTCGTCAAGGAACGCGCCCAGCGCCGGCCGGCAAAACCCGAAGAGCTGGCCCTTATCCCGTTGTTCAAGGAGGTGGTGTGATGAACGCGTCTCAGACAATAATCGCCGGCAACAATGCGCCCGCGGCAGCGCAGTTACACTGGCAGCCCCTGTGCGGACGCGCGGATCTGGTTGCCAATTCAGGCGTCGTGGCGTGGCTGGACGGCGCGCAGGTCGCGCTGTTCTACCTGCCCGAAACCGCACAGGGCGAGCAGCTCTTTGCCATCGACAACCGCGATCCCAAATCCGGGGCCAACGTGATCGGGCGTGGTCTGATCGGGCAGATCGCGGGCGAGCTGGTCATCGCCTCGCCGCTGTACAAGCAGCACTTTCGCCTGCACGACGGCAGTTGCATCGAATACCCGGAACAGCGGCTGGACGTCTGGCCGGTGAGGCTCAAGGGTGATCTGGTAGAAATTGCCGTTTAATCTGCAGTGCCGGTCGCAGGCAACCTGGTGGCTGTCGGACCAGGTTGCTGCATGGCATGACGTGCAGCTTATTGAAGCTCGGAGACCAGTGCCTTGTTGAAACCCTGCGGATCCTCCATCTGCGGGGCATGGCCCTTGCCCTTGAACTCCACCAGCCTGGCGCCTGGAATCATCTGCGTCACCTGCTTGCCCAGTACCTTGTAATTGCCGATCTTTGCCTTGACCTCAGGCGGCGCGATGTCGCTGCCGATGGCAGTGGTATCGGCATCGCCAATCATCAGCACCGTCGGCACCTGCAACCTGGGAAACTCGTAGAACACCGGCTGGGTGAAAATCATGTCGTAGATCAACGCCGAGTTCCAGGCCACGATCTTGTGCCCCGGCCCTTTGTTCAGACCGGCCAGCATGTCAACCCACTTGTCATATTCCGGCTTCCAGCGGCCATCGTAGTAGGTCTTCTGCTCGTAAGCGCGAATACCTTCGGCGGTGGTCTTCAGCTCTCGTTCATACCATTGATCGACGCTGCGGTACGGCACGCCGAGTGCTTTCCAGTCTTCCAGACCGATAGGGTTGACCATCACCAGCTTCTCGGTCTGCTTCGGGTACATCAACGCATAACGCGTGGCCAGCATGCCGCCCGTGGAGTGACCGACTACCGACGCCTTGTCGATACCCAGTTTTTCCAGCAACGCATGGGTATTCATCGACAACTGCTGGAAGCTGTACTGGTAGTGCTCCGGCTTGGTCGAGGTGCAGAAACCGATCTGATCCGGTGCGACAACGCGATAGCCCGCAGCGCTCAGCCCCTTGATGGTGTCTTCCCAGGTCGCAGCGCAAAAATTCTTGCCATGCAGCAGCACCGCTGTGCGGCCATTGGCCTTGCCGCTCGGCGCGACGTCCATGTAACCCATTTCCAGCGTCTGGCCCTGGGACTGGAAACTGAATTTATGCAGCGCGTGAGGGTAAGTAAAACCCTCCAGTTGCTGGCCATAACCGGGCGTCTCAGCCAGTGCTGCGCCTGACAGCGTCAGCGACATCAACATACCGGCAATCTTTGCAGCCCGCATAAGGGGCACCTCCTGTAGCTAGGGATCGGGAATCCAAGGCGGTTTTTACGTTAAACCGCAGGCCTGCCAGTAGACCCTGTTTCCCCTTACAGATTCGCCCTTTTCCTGCCCGAAGAACCGTAAGCAGACGTTTCATCATGCAGAGGCAAAATGCTGGACGCCTTCTGCGTGGACTGCCTAGACTTGGCCGTCCAGGTCTGATGCCAAGGAACAGCAATGAATCGAAATGAACTGCGCAAGGCCGACATCAACCTGATGGTGGTATTCGAAACATTGATGCAGGAGCGTAACGTCACCCGCGCAGCCGAAAAACTGTTTCTCGGCCAACCTACGATAAGCGCTGCCTTGAATCGCCTGCGCAGTCTGCTCAATGATCCACTGTTCATCCGCGTCGGCCATCGCATGGAACCCACCGCGCGCGCTCACGAGATTCTCAAGCACCTGACGCCTGCGCTGGACGCCATGTCCACAGCGCTCAGCCTGACCACCGACTTCGACCCGTCGGTCAGCAAGATGACCTTTCGCATCGGCCTGACCGATGACGTCGAATTCGGCCTGCTGCCGGCGATGCTCAAGGCCATCCGCCAGGAAGCGCCCGGCGTGGTGATCGTGGTCAAGCACGTCGACTACCTGAATATTTCCGAGGTGCTGATGTCCGGCGATATCACCGTTGGCGTCTGCCTGACCCGTGAACTGCCCGCCAATGCCAAGCGCAAGACGCTGCGTAACGTGCAGCCGAGGCTGGTGCGCGCCGACAAGCCTGCCAGCCCCATGAGCCTGGACGAATACTGCTCGCGCCCACATGTTGTGGTGTCGCACGTCGCGAGTGTCAGCAGTTTCGCCGATGAGTGGCTGACCGCGCTGGGGCGCAAGCGTCAGGTGGTGTTGTCGGTGCCGCAGTTCGCCACCCTGCCCGCATTGATGGCCGGCACCGACATGATTTCGGGGCTGTCCGACTATGCGGCAAAGGCCATGAGCGCATTGGGCTTGCTGTATGACGAGCCACTGCCCTTCCCCACACCGGGGCTGGACCTGTCGATGACGTGGCTGAGTGTGATGGACAGCGACCCTGCCGAGCGTTGGCTACGCAGCAGGATCGAGGAGTTCATGGGCGAGCGCCAGGAAGCGCCCGCCCTGGCCGGATGATCAGCCGAAACGACCAGTGATGTAATCTTCGGTCTGGGTCTTGGAGGGCTTGGTGAAGATGGTATCGGTGTCGCCGTGCTCGATCAGTTCACCCATGAACATGAAGGCGGTGTAGTCGGAGCAACGCGCCGCCTGCTGCATGTTGTGAGTCACGATGATCACGGTGAACTGCTCTTTAAGCTCGGTGATCAGCTGTTCGATACGACCAGTCGAGATCGGATCGAGCGCGGAGGTCGGCTCGTCAAGCAGCAATACCTGAGGACGCAGCGCGATGGTACGGGCGATGCACAGACGCTGCTGCTGACCGCCGGACAGACCGGTCGCGCTCTGCTTGAGCTTGTCCTTGACCTCGTCCCACAAGGCCGCGCCACGCAGGGCCTGCTCGACGCGATCTTCCATTTCCCGACGCGATAGTTTTTCGTGATGTTTGATGGCGTAGGAAATGTTGTCGTAGATCGACATCGGGAACGGCACCGGCTTCTGGAACACCATGCCCACATGACTGCGCAGGCGGTTCATCGAATAACCTGGGGCCAGGATGTTTTCGCCATTGAGCAGCACTTCACCACGCGCTTCCTGCTTCGGGTACATCGCGTAGATGCGGTTGAAGACGCGCAGCAGGGTCGATTTACCGCAACCCGACGGGCCGATGATCGCCGTGATGCGCTTCTCGGGGATGGTCATGTCGATGGACTTCAACGACTTCTGGTTGTTGTAGAAAAACTCCAGACCGCGCACTTGGATCTTGGTTTTTTCGTTGGCCAGGGAAAGGTTGTTCATCAGGACGCCCTATTGCGCAGAAGAATTAAGCGAGACAGCAGACTCAGTATCAGTACGAACAACGTCATGACCAGCGCACCGGCCCATGCCAGGGAGTGCCAGTCATCGAACGGGCTCATGGCGTACTGGAAAACCACCACCGGAACACTGGCGATGGGTTTGAGCAGATCGCTGCTCCAGAACTGGTTGCCGAAAGCGGTGAACAGCAGCGGCGCGGTTTCGCCGGTGATGCGTGCCAATGCGAGCAATACGCCGGTTACCACACCAGCCTTGGCCGCGCGAAGGACGATTTGCAGGGTCAGCTTCCATTGCGGCACACCCAGCGCCAGCGCAGCTTCACGCATGGTCGAGGGTTGCAGTTGCATCATCTCGTCAGTGGTACGCACCACCACAGGGATCACCAGCAATGCCAGCGCCAGCGCACCGGCAATCGCTGAAAAGCCCACCTGATGGCCTGTCACCGCGTTGAGTGGCAGTACCACGACGGTGTAGACGAACAGACCGAGCACAATCGAAGGTGCCGACAGCAGGATGTCGTTGATGAAGCGCACGGCGTTGCCCAGTTTGGTGTAGCGGGCAAACTCGGCCAGCCAGATGCCGGCCATCAGGCCGATCGGCGTACCGATCAGCAGGCCGATGCCGGACATCAGCACGCTGCCGTAGAACGCGTTGGCCAGTCCACCCTCGGTACCAGGCGGCGGAGTCATGCCGGTGAACAGTTGCAGGTTGAGCGCGTCGATGCCCTTGATGATAGTGGTCAGCAGAATCCACACCAGCCACAGCAGGCCGAAGGCAGTGGCACCACAGCTGAGCACCATCGCAATCTTGTTCTTGATGCTGCGAACCCGATACAGGTGCTCGCTGCCGGTCACATCCTTACTCATAACCCCTCCTTACGCGAAAGGCGCGACAGCATCAGGCGTGCAAGGGCCAGCACGATGAAGGTGACGACGAACAACAGGAAGCCAAGGGCGATCAGTGCCGAACGGTGCAAGTCGGTGTAGGCCTCGTTGAACTCGTTGGCGATCACCGAAGCGATCGAACTGCTCGGCATCATCAGCGAAGCCGAGAACTGATGCGCGTTGCCCAGTACGAAGGTTACCGCCATGGTTTCGCCGAGCGCGCGCCCCAGCCCCAGAAACACACCGCCGACCACGGCCGATCGGGTGTACGGCAGCACGATATCCCAGACCACTTCCCAGGTTGTACCGCCCAGTGCATAGGCCGACTCTTTGAGGGCCACGGGCACGGTGCGGAAGACTTCCTGCATCACCGAGGTAATGAACGGCGTGATCATGATCGCCAGTACGATACCGGCTGTCAGCATGCCGATACCCAACGGCGGCCCTTGGAACATCGGACCGATCAGCGGCAGTGCGCCAAGGTTTTCGGTGATCCACGGCGACAGGTGTTCAGCCATGAACGGGCCGAAGACGAACAGCCCCCACATGCCGTAGATGATCGAAGGGATACCGGCCAGCAGCTCGATGGCCGAGGCGATCGGCATGCGCAACCAGGGCGGCGCCACTTCGGTAAGAAAGATTGCAATGCCGAAACTCACCGGTACGGCGATCAGCAAAGCCAGAAAAGAGGTCACCAGGGTGCCGTAGATCGGAACCAGAGCGCCAAACTTGCCGGCGTTCACGTCCCACTCGGTACTGGTCAGAAAGCCAAACCCGAAAGTCTGGAATGCCAGACTGCCGCCCCACAGGGTCGACAAGGCAATACAACCCAGCAAAGCAAGCACCAGCATCGCTGCAGCCTGCAATGAACGCTTGAACCACAGGTCATGACGATGATCCCGTTTGGCGCGCTTCTCGCCCTCGGACTCACCAGCGGAGACGTTAGCGGACAGGTATTGGGTGTTTTCAGTCATGTTGAGGCCACTCGCAAGGAAAAGCCCCTGTCACCGAGCCGATATCGCGGCTGATGACAGGGGTGGTACGGGTTGAATCACTTACTTGGTGAATTCCGTTTTCCAGTAGCTTTCCACGCGGTCAACCAGCGATTTCGGCAATGCTACATATTCCAGTTTCTCGGCCTGCTTCTGGCCGTTTTCCAGGGACCACTTGAAGAAGTCGAAAGCAGCCGTGCTTTTCTCTTCGTTCTTGGCTTTCTTGTACATGATGATCCAGGTGGTCGCGGTGATCGGCCATGCAGCCTCACCCGGCGCGTTGGTCATAATCAGGTTGAAGTCTTTGGCGCTTGCCCAGTCGGCAGTGTCGGCGGCGGCAGCAAATGCCTTGGCGTCAGGCTTGATGAATTTGCCGGCAGCGTTTTTCAACTGGGTGTAGGACAGTTTGTTGGTGGTTGCGTAGGAGTACTCGACGTAGCCGATCGAACCCTTGATCTGCTTCACGTAGGCCGAAACACCTTCGTTACCCTTGCCGCCCACGCCTGCTGGCCACTGCACGGTCGAACCGAACTTCAGCTTCTCGTTCCACTCCGGGCTGACTTTGCTCAGGTAGTTGGTGAAGTTGTACGTGGTGCCCGAACCGTCCGAACGGTGAACGACGGTGATTGCGGTATCAGGCAGTTTGACGCCCGAGTTCAGCGCAGTGATTGCCGGGTCGTTCCACTTCTTGATGTCGCCCATGAAGATCTTGGCGATGGTTGGACCGTCCAGCTTCAGCTCGCCGCTTTCGACGCCTTCGACGTTGACGATCGGCACGATACCGCCGATCACGCTTGGGAACTGACCCAGGCCGCCGGCCTGCAGATCTTCTGCAGACATCGGGGCGTCGGATGCACCGAAGTCAACGGTCGCAGCCTTGATCTGGGCAATACCACCACCCGAACCGATGGACTGATAGTTGATACGGTTATCCTTGCTCTTGCTGTAGTCCTGGGACCACGCCGAAATAACCGGGTAGACGAAACTCGAACCAGCGCCTGTTACATCAGTCGCGTGAGCCACACCGCTAAGGCACAGCGATGCGATCAGAAGCGACAAGCGTTTTTTAGTCAGCAGAATCACGGTAATACCTCAGTCCAGGAGATTGTGTGGTGGTCCACTTAAGGAGGCCCGAGGCGGATTTAAAACCTCAAATGTTGCTGTTTAATGACAATCCAACGAATCGTGTCGTTAGGGGAACTTTTTTGTAAGTGATTTCCTACGTCGCCAGCTACGAAAACCCCTTCCAAACCCAATGTTTACGGGACATTTTCGACCCGCAAGCCCAAATAGCCTTCTGCCACCACTCATCAGGTAGCGGAATGCCCGCTTCGTTATAAAAATGTAAGAAAGTGTGATTTTAAGAAGCTTTGTAAATGACCGAGTGGTCAAGTTATAGCTAAATCAACTTAAAACTTCGCTGTCGACGGCGTTAAGGGGGGCGTGAATGACCGAAAAGGGCGCGCGATGACTCTCACGGCGGACAGCAACGGCGTAAGCCTTGATGCATCGAACATATCTACCGTTCGTCGGGTTCGACGGCACCTATGGCCACTGGCCAATGACCAACGTGAGTACTTTAAAACAACGGAGTAATCATCATGATCAAGACCAAACTGACTGCCCTGACTCTTGCTGGCCTGATGGCTGTAGCTTCGGGTGCCGCCTTTGCCGAGTCGACCACCACCCCTGAAACCCCGATCAACAAGAATGCGACCAAACTGCCGGGCACCAATACCCAGCCGATGGACCGCACCTCGTCCGAGACTCCAGGCGCGCAAGCTGAAAGCAAGGAAGCGGCAGCCGAGCGTTCGATGAAGCACGACAACAAGACGACACACGGTACGCACGACAAGAGCACCACCACTGAAAAGACCAAGACTCAGTAATCAGGCGTCTTACGCGGGTAGGACCATGCCCTGCCCGCGGGTCTACCCTTCTCGCGGCACAGTTTCAGTCAACGTACTGTTTCGATCAAAGTACTCACGGAGTTTGCACCATGATCAGGAATAGATTGGGGGCGATAAGCCTGGCGACATTTTTGGCCCTGTCGGCGACCAGTGCGCTTGCAGGTTCGACCGGACCGACCAACCCGGTCAGCGACGGTCCGAAAGTCCCGGGCACCGGAATGGAAAAGAACGTCGACGGCACCAGCCCCGGCGCACCAGGCACAAGCCCCGGCACCAAAGGCATGGACCCCTTGCCGGGAAAGAACGGCAGCGCGGACGACAAGCCTCATGATTCGAAACAGCCCCATGATGCGGATCATCAGGACACTCAGGACGGGCACAAGGCCCCTTGATGATCTGACAGGTCGCTACTGACGCAGGCACTGTCGTCAGTCGCCCATTGCACGTAACACACCTCCACCGGCATGCCATGCTCGGCACAGAAGTCCAGCCAGCGCAGTTGGTTGTCCTGGAGGCGGTCACCCGGCCCCTTGACCTCGATCATTCGATAACGACGCTGCTCCGGAAAAAACTGGATCAGGTCGGGCATCCCGGTCCGGTTGGCTTTTATGTCCTGCAACAGCCGACGAAACCAGCGAAGCAAGTGCTCTGCCGGCAGGCAATGAAGCGCCTGTTCCAGAAGCTCCGGCGTCAGTGCTCCCCAGAATACAAAGGGTGATTGCAGACCGTATTTGCTCTCAAAATGCTCACGAATGGTTGTCAGGTATTCATCAGACTCCAGTTGCGTCAGACAGGCATCGAACAACGATGCTCTGCGCTGATAAAAGTCAGGGCTGTACAGGTCACTCGGCGCACTGTGAAACGGATGAAAGAATGCACCCGGCAACGGGGCGAAAATGGCTCGCCAGCACAGCAGCCCGAACAGTGAATTGATCAGCGCATTCTCGACGTAATGCACCTCCCCGCCCTGCTCTTCTTCGAGGTGCAGGCGTATCAAACGCTCGACACTCATGCCCGACACTGGCGTGACCTGCACGTCCAGCCGCGCAATGGCCCGCACCGTGCGCTTGCGCGCGGCAGTCAGGCCAAGCTTGCGTTGCAGGCGTGGCAAGACGCGTGACAGGTGCTGGACCTCGGCATCACTTTCCGGAGCGAGACGGGCCTGCTCCGCCAGCGCCAGCGCCGCTGCGTACTCGGCGTTGCGCTCCAGCACGCGGATCTGCCTTGAACGCGCGCCGGGGTAACTCGACTGACGATACACCGCCATCGCCAGAGGCCAGTCCTGCATGCGCTCGGCCTGTTGCCCGATACGAAACAGCAGTTTGCCACGACGCATGAGCAACCACGGGTTGCCGCATTCGATGGCAATGACCCGCTCGGCCAGCGCATGCAGTTCCAGGCAGGCTTCCAGCGCTTCACGACAGGCATGCAATTGCAGGCACACATCGATATCCGCACGCTCGTTGATGCCACGCGACTCCAGCGAAAACTCGACTTTTTCGTAGCGGTAGATACCCAGGTCAGCCAGCACGAATTCAGACCATTCCTGGTACAGATTGCCGAAGTACAGCAAGCGCAGGCGATCACACAGCGGCATGATCTTCAGGCCGAACACGGCGTCGGGCAACGTCGGATGCCATTGTTCGAGGGACTGCGGCGACGGGTACATGGGCTGCAGGCGCTCGAACCAATCCTGCTTGCGCTCAGGGCCGTTGACCGCGTGGTCCTTGAAGCAGTGGCTCAACTCATCCCGACGCAGCAGCTGGAACAACTCGCTCAGGCCCAGTGGCGGAGCGATGTCGACCCACTCCCGCGCCAGCAGCGGCAATACGGCGTCGTGAGGGTCGCCAATCTCGACATAACCGAGTTTGCTGGCCCGAAACAACACACCCTTGCGCATCACCATGCGCACCAGCAACCCCTGGGCGGGGACCGGCAGCTCGGCAAACTCGCTGATGAAGCGGCGCTCGGTTGCGTCGAGCAGGTCATCGTAGCGCCGGGCAATCCAGTCAAGGACCTGACGGAAGTTTTCCAGGTAGTAAAACGGATTGTCGAGGGGCGAAGTATTCAAGGCCAGCGTTCACATGACAAATGAGCAGACTGAACAAGGATACTGGTTATCCGTACAGATTCCAGTGCAAACGCCTGCTGATCGTGTTCGACCGATCAATGGCATGTATCGCGGGCAGACGGTCGGCCTTAGAATCGGCGCGACAACATCTGCAGCCGAGAGACGAATATGCACGCGCCACTGGTTTATCTCGCAGGCTTCGACGTGTTCAGGACCGATGCCGTGGAACATGGACGCTATCTGAAGGCTCTGTGCGCCGCACACGGACTTGAGGGTCTGTACCCGTTTGACAATGAGGTCACGCACGGACGAACAGCGCATGAAACCGCACAGCAGATTTACTCGATGAATGTCGCGATGATCCACCGCTGCTCAGCGATGCTGGTCAACCTCAACGTGTTCCGTGGCCTGGAGCCGGATTCGGGCACGGCCTTCGAAGTCGGTATGGCGGTCGCACTGAACAAGCCAGTGTGGGCGTACTTTGAACCGGTGGCGTCGCTGCGCGAACTGGTTCCCCACGATGAAAACGGTCTCGACGCCAATGGGTTTACGGTTGAAGACTTCGACCTGCCGCGTAACCTGATGCTCGCCTGCAGCTGGGCGGGCACCAGCTCAACCGTGGAGCTGGGTGCAGAGGCGCTGGCAAAGTACCTGAGTGGCTTTCAGGCCCTGCCCACAAGCGGCTGACCGGTGCGGTCAGCCCCCCCCCAGAAAGTCCCCGCCGTTATCGCGCAGCATCTGCAACATGCCTTCTGCTGCGGGTGACAGGTAACCGCCCTTGCGCAACGTCACACCAATGGTGCGTTTGAGGGTGGTTTGCTCCAGCGGCACTTCACGCAGGTGCTGCATGGTCTTGCCGAACTCCAGCGACTCGCGGGCAATGAAGCTCAACAGGTTGCTGCGGGCAATCAGTCCCGGCAACAGCGAGATCGAGTTCGCTTCGATCTGCACCGTCGGCAGCGGCAGGCCATGAGCAGCGAAGGTTGCGTCCAGCCATTTGCGCGATGAAACACTCACAGGCGGCAGTACCCAGCGATACGCGCACAGGTCACTCATTTTCAACGACGGCTTGAAGATCGGATGATTCTTGCTGGCGACCACCACGGCTTCGTCCCTGAGTATGGCAAAGCTGGTGACGTCTTCACTGTCGGGCGCCAGCGCGCAAATGATCATGTCCAGTTGACCGGAGCGCAATGATTCGCGCAGCAGGTCATCCTGACCTATCACCAGTTTCAAGGTGACGTCCGGGGTGCGCTGCAACAAGGCGGACGTCAGTTTCGGCATCAAATATTCCGCCATCGTCGCGGCGCAGCCGACCCGAATGTTGCCCACCATGCCACTGGCGAAATCCCGCACCTCGCGCTGGGTCTGGGCAATGCTTTGCTGCAACTCCTTGCCGCGCGCCTGCAGCAACTCGCCCACGGGCGTCAGCTTGATCCTTCGGCCGTCACGTTGAAACAGTCGCGTTCCGAATGACTCCTCGAGGCGCTGAATGCTCTTGGTCAGCGCTGGCTGGCTGCGATTTAGCTTCTCCGCAGCACGTCCGAGATGCCCCAGCTCGGCAATGGTTTCGAAATAGGTGAGATCGCGCAGGTCCATATCTATCAACCAAAGTTATCAATTCATGATTATTAGAAAATAGACTTGATGGGTTGGGAAGTCGATACTGTGTGCATGTGATTCACCCCAATCAAGGAGAACGTCCTTGTCAAACGCTTCACGCTTTTCGCTTTCCTCCCTTTCCCCGCTGACTCAATGGGCGGGTCTGATCCTGATGGCCGGCATTGCCGGGCAACTGCTCAAACTGTTCGATATGCCTGCTGCGATGTTCCTCGGGCCGATGCTGGTCGCCATAGGCTTTGGCGTATCAGGTGCCAGCATCCGCATGCCCAAGCGGGCCTTTCAACTCGGTCAGGGCACGGTCGGCGTGCTGATCGCGCATGCCATGTCGGTCAGTGTGCTGCTCACCGCCCTTCATTCATGGCATGTCATGCTCCTGGCGACCATCCTCACGGTGGTGCTGAGCGCGGCAGTTGGACTGGTGCTGGTGCGCTTTGCCGGCATTCCGAGCAACACGGCAGCCTGGGGCACGTCACCGGGCGCGGCCTCGGCGATGGTCGCGATGTCCGAAGATTACGGTGCCGACTCACGCATTGTCGCCACCATGCAATATGTGCGCGTGGTCTGCGTGGTCACCATCGGCGCGCTGGTCAGCCATTTCATCGGCACCCCGGATTCCGCTGCGGCCCTGCACAGCAGTGCGGCGGTCTTGCCCAGCCTTGACCTTGTCGATCTGGCGCTGAGCCTGGCGGTGATTGCCGCAGGCGTGGCACTCGGCTCGCGTCTCCCGGCAGGTGCCCTGCTGGTGCCGCTGATGCTCGGCGGCGCGCTGCAACTGAGTGGTGTGATGCAGATCAGCGTTCCAGCCTGGTTGCTGCCCATCGCTTACGGTGCCATCGGCTGCTACGTCGGCCTGCGTTTCGACCGGCCAACGGTGCAATACGTCTGGAGACGACTGCCGATGATGATTCTGGCCTCACTGCTGTTGATCGTGCTCTGTGCTGTGTCGGCCTGGCTGATTGCGGTGATGATGGGCAAGGATTATCTCTCGGTATACCTGGCGACCAGCCCGGGCGGCCTGGACACCATGGCCATTATTGCCATCGATACGCATGCCGACGTCGGCTTCGTGCTGGCGATGCAGACCTTGCGCCTGTTCGGCGTGATCCTGACCGGAAGCTTCCTGGCCAGGCAGATCATCCGCCTGACCGACAAACGCATCCCTGCGCTTTGACTTCCGATCTCAAGCTCAACAGACGCTAGCCGTTCATTCCAGCCCCGCCAGGGCGCTGGCCAGGCTAGGTGCCAGCGGCAACACCGGCAATAACGTGGCCTGATAGGCGTGATAAAGGTCCGGCTTGCCGGGCCATATGTCTGCGCTGGGCTCGTTGCGCTCGTTCAGCTCATGGCGCCAACTGCCATGTTCGTGATCGATGAACAGTGTCTCGTTGAACTCCCAGAAACAGCGATACCAGTCTTCATACTGTTGCTCGCCGGTACGTTGCAGCAATGCGGCAGCAGCAGCGGCCGCTTCGCAGTGAGTCCAGTGCAGACGATGACGGACTACCGGCTGGTTCTGCCAGTCGAGGGTGTAAACGATGCCCGGGGCACCGTCGACATCCCAACCGTACCGGCAGGCATTGGCAAACAGTTGGCGGGCGTCGTCCAGCAACCATTCGGGGTTGGCGCGTCCGGCCTGACGGCGTGCAGCCTCCAGATGCAACACCAGCCGAGCCCACTCGAAAGCATGCCCCGGCGTGGTGCCGAAGGGCCGGAAACCGTCCGCCGGATTTTCCCGGTTGTAATCGGCCAGCGGCTGCCAGTCCTGGGTGAAATGCTCGACGACCTGAAAATTGTTGGCACCGGCATGCTCGTGGATAACCCGCTCGACGATGCTCAGCGCCCGGTCGAGCCACTGCGCGTCGCCGGTCACATCAGCGAGCGCGAGGAAAGCTTCGGTGCTGTGCATGTTGCTGTTGGCACCGCGGTAGGTCTCTTCATTGCTCCAGTCCCGCGCGAACGACTCACGCATGGCGCCTTCCTGCTCGCTCCAGAAATGCGTCTGGATGATCTGGATGACGTCGGACAGCAATGCCTGCGCCCCAGGCCGCCCCGCCACCACGGCGGAACTGGCCGCCAGGGCAACGAACGCATGCAGATAAGCCTGTTTGTCGGTCTTGCCGCCGTCTTCGAGCGCGGCGCTGAACCAGCCGCCATGTTCGGCATCGTGCAACGGGCCTTGCAACGCGGCGATACCGTGATCGACCAGCGCAGCACAACCGGGAATGCCCTGCGCATGGGCCATGGCAAAACAGTGGGTCATGCGCGCAGTGTTCATGGTTCCTGCGGTGGCACCGACCATCAGCCGACCGTAGTCATCAAGACTGCCAAAGCCGTTGTCCAGTCTGGAGGCCTTGGCGAAGGTCAACAGACGATTGCCTTCCAGGGCCAGCCACTGGTGATGGGCTGGCGAGCGCAGCCAACTGCTGAAGGTTTGATTATTGTTATTCATGAAGCGATGCCGCCCCCTTCGATAAGGTTGTGCCCAGACTGTACCGGAGGTCATTTCGACCGAGGGCATAATGCGCGTCCGGTCGATCGTCGGCAAGCGGACACAACCTGTATCAATGTAGGGTTTTACACCTTGAAGCGTGAGACCACCTGATTCAGGTCAGCGGCCAGACGCGACAATTCATGGCTCGACGCACTGATCTGGTTGGCGCCCTGAGTCGACTGCATGGACAGATCGCGAATGTTGACGATGTTTCGATCAACTTCACGCGACACTTGCGCCTGCTCTTCAGCCGCGCTGGCAATCACCAGATTGCGCTCGGAGATCTGGTTGATCGACGAGGTGATTTCGCTCAAGGACTCACCCGCGCCCTTGGCCAGTGCCAACGTCGAGTCGGCCCGGTCACGGCTGGTGTTCATCGAGTCGAGTGCCTGCGCCGAACCGCTGCGCATGGCGCTGACCATCGAATCGATTTCCAGGGTCGACTGCTGGGTGCGATGCGCCAATGCCCGGACTTCGTCCGCCACCACCGCGAAACCGCGGCCCGACTCGCCTGCCCGTGCCGCCTCGATGGCGGCGTTGAGTGCCAACAGGTTGGTCTGCTCGGCAATCGAGCGGATCACGTCCAGCACTTTGCCAATATCCTGCGACTGATTGGCAAGGTTTTGCACCAGCGTCGAGGTGGCCTGCACGTTGTCGGTCAGCGTCTGGATCGACTGCACCGTCTCGATTACCCGCGTCTGGCCCGCCAGCGCCGAGGTGCTGGACTGATTTGAGGCGTCCGATGTGGACACGGCATTACGCGCAACTTCTTCTACTGCCGAGGTCATTTCGTTGATCGCCGTGGCGGCCTGATCGATCTCCGCATTCTGTTGGTTCAGCCCGCGGTAGCTGTCTTCGGTGACCGAGTTGAGCTCGGTGGCGGCCGATGCCAGTTGCGTGGCCGAACTGCCGATGTGGCGCATCGCTTCACGCAGATTGATCTGCATCGTCGCCAGGGCACGCAACAGCCGGGTGACTTCGTCTTCGCCATCGACCTCGATGGTGTGGGTCAGGTCGCCGTTGGCAACCTGCTCGGCGGCGGTGACCGCGCGCTGCAGAGGACCGACGATGCTGCGGGTCAGCCAGAGTGCCAGGCCGATGGTGCACAGCGCGGCAATCACCACGAAGATAATGACGATGTCGCGCGACTTACCGTACTGGGCTTCGGCGGACTTGCCTTCCGCATCGACCTTGGTGACATAAAAGTCGGCCAGATCACCGAGTTGCTTGCCGGAACCGTCGACGATCTGCTTCATGTCGACCAGCAGCAGCTTGTTCAGTCCGACGCTATCGCCCTGGCCAGCCAGTACAAATGAGCGGTCCAGCGCACTGCGGTATTGGCCCATGGTCACCATGAACTGGTCGGTCAGCGACTTCTCTTCCGGGGTGTCGACAAAGGTCTTGAGAATGGCCAGCTTCTTGTCCAGATCGCCCAGACGTACGTCCAGCTGACCACGATAGGTCGGAATGCTCGCAGGATCGGTGTCCAGCGCCATGCGCAGGGAAATGGTCCGAATGCGCAGCATGATCTCGCGGATATCGTTGACCACTCGCATGCTGGGCAGCCAGTTGGTCTCCACCGCCACCTCACTCTGGCGAATGGTCGACATCTGTGCCAGCGCAAACCACCCCAGCAATGCCACCAACAGGGAAATGAGAGTAAAACCCAGACCGGCACGACGAGCGATAGTGAGTTTGCGTAGATTCATGACCAGAGCTCTTTATATTTTTTTGGAGGACGGTGTCCGACTCGAAGTTGTCAGACAACCGATAGCATATCGCCCTGACCAGGCAATTCTTTAGCACGGCCAGTGAATATTCGCAGGCTTAATGAAAATAACAGCCGATTGCCAGGCTGCTGCCGTTGATCACAGCGCGATCATCAACGGCCCGAAGCCATCTGCCAGAGACGCGCCACGTCACGCGCACGCTCGTGCAACAGGCGGCGGGTATCACGGCAGGCCTGCTCAAGGCTCATCGGTCCGCTGACCAGAGCAAAGGCGGCGCCGATGCCTTGCGCATACAGCTGTTGGTATCCTTCGCCCAGGGTTCCCGCCAGCACAATCACCGGCACTTGCCGACGCCGGGCGACTCGCGCAACGCCAAGCGGCGTCTTGCCGCGCAGGGTTTGCGCGTCGAAACGGCCTTCGCCGGTGATGACCAGATCGGCACCGATCAACGCGTGTTCCAGCCCGGTCAGGTCGGCCACCACTTCCACGCCGGCACGAAACGAGGCCTTCAGGTAGGCCTTGGCGGCAAAGCCCATGCCTCCGGCCGCACCGCTGCCAGGACTGTCGCGCAAGTCCTGGCCGAGAACCTGAGCCGTATGGTCGGCAAAACAGCCGAGCGCAGCGTCCAGCGCCATGACCTGCTCAGGCGATGCGCCTTTTTGCGGGCCGAAGATAGAAGAGGCGCCATTCGGCCCGCAGAGTGGATTATCGACGTCGGCGGCGATCTCGACGCACACGTCAGACAAGCGTGGATCGAAGCCGCTCAGATCGATACGCGCCAGGTCGGCAAGCGCAAGTCCACCCGGCGCCAGAGTCTGATCGTCGGCATCCAGAAAGCGCGCGCCCAAGGCTGAAAGCATGCCACTGCCGCCGTCATTGGTTGCGCTGCCGCCGATGGCCAGGATCACCCGACGGGCTCCTGCATCCAGCGCCGCCGAGATCAGCTGACCGGTGCCTTCCGTGCTGGTCACACAGGCGTCGCGTTGTGCCAGGGTCAGCAGTTGCAAGCCACTGGCCATGGCCATTTCGATGATTGCGGTCCTGCTCTCCGCCAGCCAGCCCCACTGAGCATTGACCGGGGCGCCAAGCGGACCGCTGACGCTGGCACTCATCACTTCACCATTGCAGGCAGCCAGCAGCGCCTCGATGGTGCCCTCCCCGCCATCTGCCATCGGGCATTTGATCAGTTCGGCGTGCGGCCAGACCTCGGCCAGACCACTGGCGATCGCGTCGGCAACTGCCTGGGCGCTGAGGCTGTCCTTGAACGAGTCGGGGGCGATGACGATTTTCATTGTTGTTCTCCAGATCCGGTATCTCGCATGCTCTCACTCAAAACCGTGTTCTCCGCCTGCCGTTCGCACAATGATCTGCGGTCGTCATCGGGCGTTTGAACAAAACCCGGTTTCAGGTGTGACGGGTGATCATCTGCGCCCCCAGGTACAGGCGCAGCAGGTCATCGGTTTTGTAAGGATCGCAACCCGTCAGCTCGCCAATCTTCTCCAGCCGGTAGCGCAGGCTGTTGCGATGGATACCCAGCGCTTCAGCGCACGCCTGGCTTTCGCCGCTGTACTCGAACCATTTGCATAAGGTGTCGAGCAGTTGTGCATGCGTGTGCAGACGCTCCATCGGCTCGGCGACGTTCTCGGCCAGCCAGTCATGACGATAACGCCAGAACAGCACCGGCAGCCGATAGGCTTCAAGACGCAGCAGGCGTTGTGCCGGCCTTGCCTGGCTGGCGTAGTCGAGCAGATCCCGCGCTGCCGCGCAGGCCTGGCGCAGGGTGGGCAGATCCGTCGATTGCGCCACAGTGGCCATACGCAGCACTGGCCAGTGGTGTTCATCGAACTGCTTGAGCAGCAGCGCATCGTCACGCTCCTTGCCCGTGGCGCGGCACCAGTACAGCAAGGTGGGCTCACGCAGCACGCACCAGCTGTCGGCGTAGCGCGTGCCGAGCCATTTGGCAACCTGGCTGGCAGCCAGCCCCTGCTCGGCAAGCTGCAGCAGTACCACCTGACGCGCCATGTGCGGCTGCAAACCCAGCTGTCGCGCTTCATCCACCAGGCTGTCGGGACAATCCGGCAACAGCAGGCGAGCCAGCAGATCTTCGCTGCGCTGCGCCCGCCATTGAAGGTCAGCCTGCTGGCGGCGCTGTTCCATGAGCATCTCGGCAGTCATCTTGACCAGTTCGCCATACACCCGCACTTCGTCCGGCTCGCCGGTGATGCCGAGCACGCCTACCAGTTGATGATCGAGCATCAGCGGCAGGTTGACACCCGGCTTGACACCCCCGAGCTGTGACGCTGCCAGAGAATCGATTTCCACCACCTGCCGGTTGGCCAGCACTCGCTGCGCACCTTCATGACGGGTACACAATCGCTCGGCATCACCGCTGCCGATGATGATGCCCAGGTAGTCCATGACATTGACGTTGTACGGCAGGATGGCCATGGCCCGGTCGACGATGTCCTGGGCCAGCGCTCGATCAAGGGCGAACATGAACGACTCCAGGCGCGTGGCGAGGCTTGCAATGCTTGGGCATATGGATACATTTTGTTGAAGTTATAGAACGCCCGAGTGTGCCTGAAAGTAGTCACGGGCGCGACGTACATGGCAGAGTGCCCGCGTCGACCTTTTGAACCCTCATATATGTGCGCACAGGCCCCCTTTTGATCAAATTCCGACTCGCCAGCCTGCTGTCGCTGTTGACCCTGCAAGCCTGCACGTCAATGGCGGAAAGCGATGAGCCGAAACAACGCTTTGAAGACTACCGTCAGCAGACCCTCGAGCTGATTCGCAACCAGCGCAACTTTCAGACCGCCGACCACCAGGCCGAGCTGGACTGGAACGCGCCACGCCAGTGGACCCCGAGCGGGACACCCAAGGGCGGCGTGCTGCTGGTGCATGGCCTGGGGGATTCGGCGTGGTCGTTTCATGACGTTGCACAGATGCTTGCCGCTCAGGGTTATCTGGTCCGAACCGTTTTATTGCCGGGGCACGGCACCAAGCCCGAAGACATGCTCGACGTGCGCCTCGAACAGTGGCAGCGCGTGGTGCGCGAACAGGCGCAACTGCTCGCTCGTGAAGTGCCGAAGGTCTATCTGGGAGGCTTTTCGACCGGTGCCAATCTGGTCCTTGATTACGCCTATGGGCATGACGAAATCGCCGGGCTGCTCTTGTTCTCGCCGGCATTTCGCTCCAACAGCGGCTATGCCTGGCTGACCCCGTGGATCGGCTGGGCACGCCCCTGGCTAGCCGCGCCGAACCAAGGCCTGCGCCCAATGCAGACGCCGGTTCGCTACATGAACATGCCCACCAATGGTTTTGCCCAGTTCTATCGCAGCAGCGCGCTGGCCCAGGACCGCCTGCATCAGCGTCGCTATGACAAGCCGGTATTCATCGCCATCGCCGAGCACGACTCAGTACTCGACACTGATTACGTGCTGGATAATTTCAGCCAGCGCTTCAGCAATCCCGCCAGTCGCCTGATCTGGTACGGCGACCTGCCCGCCCGCGCGGCCAATACGCCGCGCGTCGAGGTGCGAAAGGACTACCTGCCGGAATACCGCATCAGCCGCTTTTCACACATGGGCCTGCTTTTTTCAGCGGACAATCCGCTTTACGGCGTATCCGGCAGCCAGCGTATCTGCTGGAACGGCCAGAGCACGCCGGACACCGCCAAGTGCATGGCAGGCGAGCCGGTATGGTATTCGGACTGGGGTTACACCGAACCGGGCAAGATCCATGCGCGCCTGACATTCAACCCGTATTTCGAGTGGCAGACCCAAGTGATGCTCGGCGTGCTGAACGCAACACCGTAGTACGCAACTGCCTCCCTTGTATCGTCGATACCGGGGGCGCCAGGCTTGTATAGGAGCGAACCGGGCGACGCTTCGCTTGTTCGCGAAGGCGGTGTTTTGAACGCCGAATCTTCTGCGACTGTACGGGCCCTTTAGCGAACACGTTCGCTCCTGCATTTTTGCCGTACGCTCGAGCATGGAGAGCTCTTGTGGGAGCAAACACGTTCGCGCCTACTCCAGCGGGACCAGCCGCTCACGGCTGTTGCTCAGGTGTGTCCACATCGCCGCACGTGCTGCATCCGGGTCCTTGCGGCGAATGGCGCTGAGCAGTGCTTCGTGTTCGAGGTTGGCCAGATAGCCCTGATGCGCGAGGTTGTTGCCTGCGCGCTCGCTCGATGCGATGCGGCTGCGCGGAATGATCGCGCTGCCCAGGTGTTGCATGATCTCCAGAAAATACGGATTGCCAGTGGCTTCGGCGATCAGCATGTGAAAGCGTTTGTCAGCCTCGACGCAGCTGTCGTCGTTGGCCAGCAGGTCCTGATAGTCGTCCAGCGCCTGACGCATGGCCGCCAGTTGCTCATCGGTGCGGCGTACAGCCGCCAGCGCCACGGCCTGGGTTTCCAGGCCGATACGCAGTTCGATGATATCGCGCACTCTGGATACCGTTTCGACTTTGAGGCGCAGTCCCGTCTGGTCACTGCGCTCGAGCACGAACGTGCCGATGCCGTGATGGGTCACCACCAACCCGGACGCCTGCAATTTGGAAATCGCTTCACGCACCACCGTGCGGCTGACGCCGTGCTCACGGACGATCTGGTTCTCGGACGGCAGCTTCTGACCCGGTGCGATCTTGCCGAGCAGGATGCGCTGGCTCAGTTCGGTGACCAGATCAGTGGCCAGGCTGTGCTGACGGCGTTTGGGCGCAGTACCGGCGGGCTCTTGCATGGTGAGTGAATCCTGACTTGTCTGGTTAAGCTGCCGTATCACGGCCGTGGCAGCGCAAATGCCGGGCTGAGGGCGTTTGAAAGCCGGATTTAATCGCCCTGCACAGTTGTCTTACTTGTATTACAAGTCATTCCCGACTGTCAAAGTTCCTGTGTCCATCCAAACCGCCTACCATCAGCCACTAAGTTCAAGGTCCCGAACAGGCATCAACGGATACGCACGATCTAAAACCCCAGTATTTACTGGTCATAAACTTTAAATTAACACCATCATACAGCCCCCGCACACCTGCACATCGGCAGCCGATCAGAGTTTAATAATCTTGCAGATCGTCACCGCAAGGGGATTGCACAACCACCATTTACTTGTATGATGACCGACAATGCGAAGGACACACTTCGCACATACCCGCATAAAAACAACGAGTGGGAGATTCAACTGTGAGCACATCCAATTCCAGGATGGCCGACGGCACAGGTTCGGCTCTTAATTCAGCCGTATCGAAGGTCAAACGTCACGTCCTGCCGCTTTTCGTCATCATGTTCATCGTCAACTACATCGACCGGGTCAACATCGGCTTCGTGCGTTCGCACATGGAGCATGACCTGGGCATCGGCGCAGCAGCCTACGGCCTGGGTGCCGGACTGTTCTTCATCGGCTACGCCCTCTTCGAAGTCCCTTCCAACATCCTGCTGCAGAAAGTCGGGGCGCGTATCTGGCTGACGCGAATCATGCTCACCTGGGGCATCGTCGCCGCCTGCATGGCCTTCATCCAGAACGAAACCCACTTCTACATCCTGCGCTTTCTGCTCGGTGTGGCCGAGGCCGGCTTCTTTCCAGGCGTGATCTACTACTTCACCCGCTGGCTGCCTGGCGTCGAGCGTGGCAAGGCGATTGCCATCTTCCTCAGCGGCTCGGCCATTGCCTCGCTGATCTCGGGCCCGTTGTCCGGCCTGCTGCTGCAAATCACCGGTTTCGGCCTTAAAGGCTGGCAGTGGATGTATTTCATCGAAGGCATGTTCTCGGTCGGTCTGTGCTTCTTCGTCTGGTTCTGGCTGGACTCCAAACCGCACGATGCCAAGTGGCTGACCCGCGAAGAACAGGATGCGCTGGTCAACGCCATCGATGCCGAACAAGCTGCCCGCGAAGCCGCGACGCCGGTCAAGGCCTCCATCGGCAAGCTGCTCAAGGACGGTCAGATCATTCTGTTCTGCCTGATCTACTTCTTCATCCAGCTGACGATTTACGCAGCGACGTTCTGGCTGCCGAGCATCATCCGCAAAATGGGCAGCCTGACTGACTTCGAAGTCGGCATGTTCAACTCCATTCCGTGGCTGCTGTCGATCATCGGCATGTACGTGTTCGCCACGCTGTCCGCCAAATGGAAACGCCAGCAGGCCTGGGTAGCCATTGCCCTGCTGATTGCCGCTGCCGGGATGTTCATGTCGACTACCGGCAGCCCGATCTTCGCTTTCGTTGCCATCTGCTTTGCAGCGCTGGGTTTCAAGTCGGCTTCTTCGCTGTTCTGGCCGATCCCACAGGCCTATCTGGACGCACGGATCGCCGCAGCGGTCATCGCGCTGATCAATTCGGTGGGCAACCTCGGCGGCTTCGTAGCACCGACCACCTTCGGCCTGCTGGAAGAACACACCGGCTCGATCCAGGGTGGGCTGTATGGCCTGACAGCCACGTCGATCATTGCCGCGATCATTGTTTTCGCCGCGCGCAACACCCCCAAGCCTGGCGCGACACCGGTCGCCGCCATTCAGACGCCGGCGACCCACTGACACACATGCGCAGCCACTTTTTCATCGGTCATATTTTCAAGGCCTTACGTTTAAAGGACCCGTCATGAATATTCAGCAATCCAATATCACCAGCAAGACCCCCGTCATTACCGAGATGCAGGTCGTGCCCGTGGCGGGCCATGACGACATGCTGCTCAATCTGAGTGGCGCACATGGCCCCTACTTCACTCGCAATGTGGTCATTCTCAAGGACAATGCCGGGCATGTCGGCGTGGGCGAAGTACCTGGCGGCGAGCTGATTCGCCAGACGCTGGAGGACGCGCGATCGCTGGTCGTCGGCAGCAGCATCGGCACCTACCAGAAGATCCTCAACGAGGCACGCAAGGCGTTTGCCGATCGGGACGCCGGTGGCCGCGGCTTGCAGACATTCGACCTGCGCATTGCCATTCATGCGGTCACCGCACTGGAAGCGGCGCTCCTCGACCTGCTCGGCCAGCATCTGGAAGTACCGGTTGCCGCATTGCTGGGCGAAGGTCAGCAACGCGATCAGGTCGAAATGCTCGGTTACCTGTTTTATGTCGGCGACCAGCGCAAAACCGATCTGGCCTACCGCAGCGAACCCGAGGCCGATAATGACTGGTTCCGTATCCGCCATGAAGAAGCACTGACACCGGAGGCCGTAGTACGCCTGGCCGAGGCCGCGCATCAGCGTTACGGCTTTCAGGACTTCAAGCTCAAGGGCGGCGTGCTGAGCGGTGACCGGGAAATCGAAGCGGTGACCGCACTCGCCGAACGCTTCCCCGAGGCGCGCATTACGCTGGACCCGAACGGTGCCTGGTCGCTCAAGGAAGCGATCCGCCTGTGCCGCGATCAGCATCATGTGCTGGCCTACGCCGAAGACCCGTGTGGCGCGGAAAACGGTTATTCCGGGCGTGAAGTGATGGCCGAGTTCCGCCGTGCTACCGGCCTCAAGACAGCTACCAACATGATCGCTACCGACTGGCGGGAAATGGGCCACGCCATTCAGTTGCAGTCAGTGGATATCCCACTGGCCGACCCGCACTTCTGGACCATGCAGGGCTCGGTACGCGTGGCGCAGATGTGCAACGAGTGGGGCCTGACCTGGGGCTCGCACTCCAACAACCATTTCGATATTTCCCTGGCGATGTTCACCCACGTCGCCGCTGCAGCACCGGGCACTATCACCGCAATCGATACGCACTGGATCTGGCAGGACGGCCAGCGTCTGACCAAGGCGCCACTGCAAATCGTCGGTGGCAAGGTCGAGGTCCCGAAGAAACCGGGGCTCGGTGTCGAGCTGGACATGGACCAGTTGGCCAAGGCTCACGAACTCTATAAAGGCATGGGCCTGGGCGCGCGTAACGACGCCGTGGCCATGCAGTTTCTGATCCCGGACTGGAAATTCAATAACAAGCAGCCTTGCCTGGTGCGTTGAATCGGTCTGACACTCGCAGTTGACTCGCCGCCTGTTCACTCTCTGGCTGGCACACGGCGCGCAACCCCCTTGCGCGCCGTTTTTTTTAATCGAATTTGGCTTGCCGAAGCGGCATGCTACTGTCTGGTAATGTCCAGTAACGATTAGACCGCATGCGCCATCTCGCCCGCACCCGCCCTCGCCTCACCCTTGCCGCTCTGGTCGGCCTGACCGCAGGCATCGCCTGGTCCTGGCTCATACCTCACTCGACACTGACCCAGAGCCTGCTGACTGGCTGGGACACGGGGGTATGGCTTTATCTGATCATGATTTTCATCCGCACGCTGCGCAGCGACGCTGACGATGTTCGGCGAGTTGCGATGAGGGAAGACGAAAACGCGGGCGTCATTCTGGTTACAGTCTGCGTCGCGGCGCTGGCCAGCCTGGCCGCAATAATTTTTGAAATCGCCAACAGCAAAGGCCTTTCCAACGACGCCAAGATGCTTCACCACGCCTTCACCGGCCTGACGGTCATCGGCTCCTGGCTGATGATCGGCGTGATCTTCAGCCTGCATTACGCACGCATGTTCTACACCTGGAAAGGCAAAGAACCCGCACTGGCATTTGTGGGCGGTGAAAAGAACCCCGATTACTGGGACTTCCTGTACTTTTCGTTCACCCTCAGCGTCGCGGTGCAAACCTCCGACGTTGGCGTAGCGACGCGCGAAATGCGCAAGGTCGTGCTCGGCCAGTCGTTGATCTGTTTTGTGTTCAACACCGCGATTCTGGGTTTTTCGATCAACATCGCCGCCAGCCTGTTCAACTAGCGTTTGCCTTGAAAAACAATCCCATCAAGAGGCCTTCAGACAATGACCCTATTGAAAATAGCGGTACTCGATGACTGGCAAAACGTCGCCAGCGATGTCGTGGACTGGTCCGTACTCGACTCAGTGGGCACAGTCAGCTTTCTGCATGACTACCCTGCCGATACATCGACCATGGCGCAGCGCCTGCAAGGCTTCGACATCATTTGCGTGATGCGCGAGCGAACCCTGTTCGATGCGACGTTGCTCAGCCAACTGCCGACGCTGAAACTGCTGGTCACCGGCGGAATGCGCAATGCGGCGATCGATACCGCTGCGGCGAAGCGTCAGGGCATTGTCGTGTGCGGAACCGAAAGCTATAAGCATGCGGCACCGGAGCTGACCTGGGCGCTGATCATGGGCATCACCCGCAACCTGGTAGCCGAGGCCAACTCGTTGCGTGCCGGCAATTGGCAGGTCGGACTGGGCAGCGACCTGCATGGCAAAACCCTGGGCATTCTCGGCCTGGGCAGTATCGGTAAGTGGATCGCCCGCTACGGACAGGCATTCGGCATGAAGGTCATTGCCTGGAGCCAGAACCTGACGCCAGAGGCGGCTGCCGAGTCAGGCGTCACCCATGTCAGCAAACAGCAACTGTTCGAGCAGGCCGATGTGCTGTCGGTGCACCTGGTGCTCAGCGATCGCAGCCGCGGTCTGGTCGACGCAGAGGCGCTGAGCTGGATGAAGCCCGAGGCTTATCTGATCAACTCGTCACGCGGCCCGATCATCGATCAGGCCGCGCTGATCGACACACTGCAACAGCGCAGAATCGCCGGTGCAGCGCTGGACGTCTTCGACATCGAACCACTGCCGGCCGACCACCCGTTCCGCACGCTGGACAACGTGCTGGCAACTCCGCACATCGGTTATGTCACCGAAAATAACTACCGGACCTTCTACGGGCAGATGATCGAAGACATTCAGGCGTGGCATGCGGGATCGCCGATTCGGGTGTTTGGCTGACGAGTCCTGCAACATCAGGCTGTAACCTATGGATGCCAGGCTGCGTCTGGCGTCGGATTTCAGCCTCTGTAAAGAGTGGTCACGGGGCCCGCCGCAGGCCCCCGCTTGCATATCAGTAACGATTAGCGCTTCGGACAAAAAAGGTCAGCACAGGATTAATCCTCCGGTTTTTGCCAACATTGAAAATTATATCTAGGCGAACCTGCTCTTCCGATGGACAATGCCCGGAATATAATTGCACCCTGAGCCCGAGTATCAATAAACAACAGAAAAATAGAAACAGTCGCTCAATCGCTCCATCAAGTTTCCGACGTATTTATATGAATACTGTCATTCCATCCGTTATCGCTTGCCTTGAGATTTATTCTCCTGTTTCACCAGGCGCAATCACTTTTCGCACCGATCACTGAGACACCCGATGAATATCCGCTCAGCCAGGCTATATGACAGTCTCATGGCCGCTAACGAGAAACCTGTCATGGCCGACAGGACCGTACAGCCGGCGAGCGCTGGCGCGACTGACACAACTTCGGATGCGCAGGCGAAACTCGCTACTTACACGCCCTCCGACAGGCACTCCGCTGAAGCAGCGGAAACCTCTCCGGTCTATACCAGAGCACTGTTCAAGCGAAATGCTCAAGCACTGGCGAGCGAAGCATCCCCGTCGGATACGGCGTTACTTACCAGTCAAAAAACGCGTGTCAGTCAGGATGATACCAAGGCCGTGCTCAATGACGTCGCCACTGTCAAAGACAATACGGCCCCTGCCGAGCCAGATAACAAAGTCAAAGACAAAGACAAGATTTCCGCTTCAGAGCCGGTCAAAACTGCCGAGCCCGTCTTGCGCGGGGGAGCCAACGTCAATCCTGATGATATCGCCACACCTGCCGCAGCCACGAAGATGATTCAGGACCTGAAAGCGATTGGAGGCGGAACCTTGCGCTTTCAGATGACGCACGACCAGATTCAGGATAGCAGGCAGTTGGACAAGCTCAGGGCGTTGCTCAATGAAGGGGGCAAACAGGGTGTAAAGGTTCAGTTCACGTTCCGCGACAATGCAAACCAGGGTAGCGGAAACGTGCTGACGGGAGACAAATTGAAGCAGGCCTCGGCCGACATCAGTACCATTGTCAAAAGGTTTGGCAGTCGCACAGGCTTTGTGCTGGATACCTTCCATCAGGGCGGTAAAAGCGCAAGTCAGGAATGGGCTGACATGCAGACCACGTTAATTAAATCGGCGCGCGATGCCGGTTATAAAGGAAGTATTGTTGTCGAGGACAGCAATTGGGGGGGTGGCCTGACCGCAGGTCCGCAAAGCGGCCTGGTCAAGTTTGCGGTTCAATTAAAGGCTGCCAATGGCGACGACAACCCTGCACTGATTGGCAGTTTTCATGTGTATGCCAGGGAAAGCGAAGCCTCTTCGCGACTCGCCAACCAGATCAAGGCAATGAAAGAGGCTGGCTACAAATTCCAGATTGGCGAAGTGGGTAATGCCAACCTGACAGCAGCCAATACCTTCCAGCAAAAGGACGCCGCCACTAATGCCCTGCGGGATAATATGAGCGCTCTCAAAGCAGCCGGAGCGGACATTTTACCCGGCAAGGAACAGTTCCAGGGGGGCAAACTTCGCCACCGTGCCGGCTTTTCAACGGCCGATCAGTACTGATGATGCACGGCTGCGTGTGCACAAGGGCCGATGCCCATGACACACGCTGCTGAACCTGCCCCTGAAAGGATCAGGCTTGCGCTATCAGAACCCGATATCGGCACATGGCATCACAACGTATAGGCAATCCCCACCTGCACCGTCCGTGGTGCCCCCGGATAGGCATAGACGTTGCCGAACGAGCCTTCCTCATAGTCGGTGTTAAACAGATTCTTCAGGTCCAGATTGAGTTTCACGTGCGGGTTGACCTTGTAATAGGCCAGCAGGTCAAACACCGTATAGCTGTCCATCGAGAAAGAAGTGTTGGCTGTACGCCCGGCGCGCTGGTCGACATAGCGACCGCCGCCGCCCAGGCCCAGGCCACGCAGGGCGCCTTCCTGAAACTCGTAGACGTTGAGCAGGCTGAAGGTTTGCTCGGGAATGTTCATCAGCCGTGTACCGGAGCGTAGCGTGTTGTCCTTGGTGACTTCGGCGTCCACGTAGGCGTAACTGCCCATTACCCGCCACTCCGGCGTCAGGTTGCCGACCACGTTAAGGTCCAGGCCGCGACTGCGCACCTCGCCCGCCGCCACACTGAACGTTGAATCGACCGGGTCGGTGGTCAGCACGTTACGCTTTTCGATCTGGTAGACGGCCGTGTTGACACTCAACTGCCCGTCCAGCCCCTCCCACTTGGTTCCGATCTCATAGGATTTGCCCTCCTCCGGCTTGAACCCCCCACCCAGTCGGCTGGCACCGCTGTTGGGCTTGAACGAACGAGCAGTCGTGGCGTAGACGGCAAGGTCGTCGGTCAGGTCGTAGCTCAGGCCGAGGCGCGGTGTGACCGCGTTATCGCTGGCAGTCCAACTGCTGGTGCCGGGCAGAAAAGAATCGTAATCATGTTCGAAACGCTCCAGACGCACACCGCCCAGCAGCTTCAGGCGCTCGGTCAAGGCCACCTGGTCCTGCACGAAGGCAGCCCAAGTCTTGAGGTTTTCCTTGTCGTGGGTTGTCGTTCGGGTCAGTGCCGGACGAGCCTGGCCGTAGACCGGATTGAAGATGTCGATCGGGTAGGCACTGACTGCACCGCTGGAGCGTTGAATGATCGACTTGTAGTCATAATCTTCGTACTCGACACCGGTCAGCAGCGTGTGCTCGAAACCGCCCGCAGAAAAATGCCCGGTCAGGTTCAGTTGCACATCGCGATCGGTCCATTCCAGCTTGCGATAGTTGAAGTTGCGCCCGAGGGTGCGGCCGTCCGCCGCCAGCCCGTTGGCCTCGATGGCATCGCCTTGCAGGGAGCCGTCAAGGATCTGCACACCGCCGCCCAGCGTCCAGTCCGGGTTGAGGTCATGCTCGAAGCGCAGCTGTGCCATGTTGTTGTCGTTATGCAGCTTGCCCACACTCTTCTCGCCGAAGAACGTGTCGCGGGAAGCCGTGCCCGTCTGGTTGGCATAGCGAGTCAGGCCACGATCCAGCGGCGCGTTATTGCGCATGAAGTCGCCTTCGAAGGTGATCCGCGTAACGTCGTTGAGCTGCCAGCTCAATACCGGCGCCACGCCATAGCGTTCGGTCTCGACGTGGTCACGGAATGTATCGCCGCCCTCGCCCACGACATTCAGGCGGTAGGCAAAACGCCCTTCGTCATCCACGGGTCCCGAGGCATCCAGCGTTCCGCGCTTCATGCCCTGATCATTGAGCTGACTGCCCAGCGTGACGGAGGGCTCGGCCAACGGCTGCTTGGAAACCACATTGAAGGTGCCGCCCGGATCGCCACGGCCATAGAGCGTGGTGGCCGGACCGCGCAGCACCTCAAGGCGCTCGATGGTGTTGGCGTCCGGCATGTTCGGATAACCACGATTGATCGGGAAGCCGTTGCGATAGAACTCGCCGGTGGTGAAGCCGCGCACCGTAAAGGTGGTCAGCCCCTGGCCGCCGAAGTTGTTGGCTCGCCCGACGCCACCCGCGTAGTCGAGAGCATCCTGCAAACGTGTGGAACCGATATCCTCGACCGCTTCACGGGTCACGACGCTGACCGATTGCGGGGTTTCGTGCAGCGAGGTATCGGTACGCGTTGCACTGGCAGACCGTGTGGCCCGATAACCATCGACCGGTCCTTGTGCCGTTTCGGCACTGGCGGCGCCCTGGATATCGATATTCTGCAACTCCATGGCAGGCTGGGCGCCAGCCACCTGATCGGCCCAGGCCGCTTGAGAGATCGCCTGGATAACGCAAAGTGAAACGAGAGTACGACGCATCGACGTGCAGCCCTTGGCAAGAAACCAGGCCTCTTGGGACCCGGCAGGATTTTTTGCGAATAGTACAGATTCGTATTAACGCCTGATACAAATTCCCAAAAAATACTCTTGCACAGGCCAGACATGACGCTTAGCCAATGTGGCGATAAACAGGCAAACTGCGCTCATTGCTCCTTACCAGAGAACCCACGATGCCCCTTTCCCACAAGCCTGCCGATCCTCGTTGCGCCTTGCTGGTGATCGACATGCAATACGACTTCATGCCCGGCGGGCAACTGGCTGTGGCTGACGGCGATGCGCTGCTGCCGCTGATCAATCGCCTGGGTGCGCGCTTTTCCCAAGTGGTCATCACGCAGGACTGGCACCCTGCCGGGCACATTTCCTTTGCTTCCAGCCATGCGCAGCGCCTGCCGTTCGAGAGCATTACCCTGCCCTACGGTCCTCAGACGCTGTGGCCGGATCATTGCGTACAAGGCAGCCACGGTGCTCAGTTGCATGCCGACCTCGATCTGCCTCACGCGCAACTGGTCCTGCGTAAGGGCTGCAATGAGCACATCGACAGTTACTCGGCATTTCTGGAGGCAGACCGCACGACCCGTACAGGGCTGGCCGGGTACCTGACAGAGCGCGGTATCGATACGCTGTTCGTGGTCGGTCTGGCGCTGGACTTCTGTGTCGCCTGGTCGGCGCAGGATGCACGCGGTGCCGGTTTCAATACTTTTGTGGTCGAAGATGCCTGTCGCGCCATCGACATGAACGGCTCGCTGGAGCAGGCCTGGAAGACCATGCTCGGCATGGGTATCGAACGCGTGCAGAGCGCCGATCTGCTGGGCTAGACCGACACATTCTGCCGACTGGCTCAAACATTTCTCGATACGCCCCGCCGCTGGCGAACGACAGCGCGCGGCGCCTGTCTGAACCATCGGCCCGACATTGCCCCGGTCGGGCCATTTCATCACTGGCGCTGAGGACGTTGTATGGATCACGAAGTAGATGGCAAGACCCCCGGCCTTTCCGCCGAGGAAGAGCGCGAGATCGATGAGAATCAGCCGCCCCGCGCGGCAGTGTTGCACGAAACCATTCGCATGCAGGGCGACCACGAACTGGAGCGCAGCGTAGCCGCGCTGTGGTGGTCGGCACTGGCTGCGGGGCTGACCATGGGCCTGTCGCTGATGGCGATGGGTTTGTTGAACTCGCGCCTCGAAGGCATCCCCGGTAGTCATGTGATCAGCAGCCTCGGCTATTCGGCAGGGTTTCTGGCGGTAATCCTGGCGCGCCAGCAACTGTTCACGGAAAACACCATCACGGCTGTACTGCCGGTCATGAGCAAGCTGAACCTGGCCAACATCTGGCGGCTGCTGCGCCTGTGGGGTGTGGTTCTGACCGGCAATCTGGTCGGCACGCTGACGGTGGCCTACGTCATGCTCAACCTGCCGATTTTCGATACCAGCACCGACAAGGCGTTTCTGGAAATTGGCCACAAGGTCATGGAAAACGACCTGGGCCAGATGTTTTCCAAGGGCATTGTGTCGGGCTGGATGATTGCGACCATGGTCTGGATGATCGCGTCGATGGAAAACGCCAAGATAGCGATCATTGTGCTTATCACTTACCTGATGGCGCTCGGCGACTTTACGCACATCGTGGTGGGTTCGGCCGAAGTATCCTATCTTGTATTCGCGGGTGAGCTGGGCTGGAAGGATTTCTGGTTTGCGTTCGCAGGCCCCACGCTGGCGGGCAACATTATCGGTGGCAGTTTTATTTTCGCGTTGATCAGCCATGCGCAGATCCGCAGTGAAAAAGACACCACCGAGAAAATGGAGCGCGATCGCAAAAACAAGGAAGAAAAACATCGCCTGGAGAAAGCGCAGAAGCTCAAGGAAGAGGATTCCACGGCAAAGCGAGAAATATGATCCCTATCATTAAACTTTCTTTCAGGAAACGCGGCGGATTTTAAAGGCAGAATGACTCTTTGAACGCACCTATTCAGGCAGGGACCATGACCCGAATTCTGGCAATCGAAGACGATGCCATCACTGCAAAGGAAATCGTGACCGAACTCAGCAGCCACGGGCTGGAAGTGGACTGGGTCGACAATGGCCGTGATGGTCTGGCGCGTGCAGTGAGTGGCGATTATGACCTTATTACCCTGGACCGCATGTTGCCGGAGATGGATGGTCTGACCATCGTCACCCACTTGCGTGCCCAGGGCATTTCCACGCCGATCCTGATGATCAGCGCACTCTCCGACGTGGACGAACGCGTCCGCGGCCTGCGTGCCGGAGGGGACGACTATCTGCCAAAACCCTTTGCGTCGGATGAGATGGCCGCACGCGTCGAGGTGTTGTTGCGACGCAGCAACCCGGTCAGTGCCGCCAAGACGGTCTTGCAGGTTGCCGACCTGGAACTGAACCTGATCACCCGGGAAGCATGTCGCGGCGGCGAACCGCTGACGCTGCTGCCCACCGAATTCAAGCTACTTGAGTTCCTGATGCGCAACAGCGGACAGATCATCACGCGAATGATGATTTTTCAGGAAGTCTGGGGCTACCACTTCGATCCGGGCACCAACCTGATCGACGTACACATCGGCCGTCTGCGCAAGAAGATCGACCAACCCGGTACCGCACAGCTCATTCAGACCGTGCGAGGATCCGGCTATGTCATTGCCGAACCCGTCTGACGGCTGGCGATCATCCACAAGTCGATTACTGGCGCTGTACAGCTCGCTGTTCGTAGCCTGGAGTGTGATTCTGCTTGGCGTCCTGTATTGGGAGGTGACGTCCTATCTGGACACCCTCGCCCGCCAGTCGCTTACCCATCGCCAGCAACTGTTTTCACGCTTCGAAGGCCAGGGCCTGGTGGACGCTCTGGCCACCAGCATGACCTTCGATACCCGCTCGGTGGATGCCTACGGTCTGTTCGACGAGAACTTCCGCCCGGTTGCCGGGCCTATCACCAGCGTCCCGAAAAACCTGCCTATCGACGGCCAGATTCATGTACTGAACGATTGCATCGAATCGGATGATCCAGGCATGCCGCAAGGCAGTTGCGATGCGATCGTCAATCGCACGTCGGACGGCCGCTGGCTGGTGCTGGTTCGCGAGAACGGTTCGCTGTTTGCGGTGAGCACGCTGATCCTGCATGCCTTGCTGTGGGGCATCTCGTTGACCATCATTCCCGGTGTTGCCGGCTGGCATCTGTTGCGCCGTCGACCGTTGCGACGCATCCGTGCGATCCAGGCCAGCGCCGAATCGATCATCGCCGGCGACATGGCCGGCCGTCTGCCGGTCTCCAACAGGCGCGATGAACTGGACATGCTGGCGGTAATCGTCAACGCCATGCTCGACCGGATCGAAAAGCTCATGAACGAGGTCAAGGGCGTCTGCGACAACATCGCCCATGACCTGCGCACACCGCTGACCCGCTTGCGTGCGCAGCTTTACCGTATTCAACAGCAGTCGGCCCACGATTCGACCCACGCCACGCAGATTGCCCAGGTCATCAGCGAAGCTGACACACTGATGGCACGTTTCCGCGGGCTGCTGCGCATTTCCGAGCTGGAAGACCGTCAGCGGCGCTCGGCATTCGTTGAACTGGAACTGCGCCCGCTGCTGCAGGAGCTGCATGATTTTTACCTGCCGCTGGCTGAGGAAGACCAGATCACCCTGATACTCGACCTGCATGAAACGTTACCCACGCTGGTAGGCGACCGCGCCCTGCTGTTCGAAGCACTGACCAACCTGCTGGGCAACGCAATCAAGTTCACCCCCGGCGGCGGAATCGTCAAAGTCAGCGCCTACCCTGCCCCAGGCGGCACCACGCCGTGCATCGAAGTACAGGATTCCGGGCCTGGCATCCCCGTCGCCGAGCGCGCCGCTGTCTTCCAGCGCTTCTATCGCAGCGAAACCGGCACCGAGCAAAGCGGTTTTGGCCTCGGTCTCTCGGTAGTGGCCGCCATCGTCAATCTGCATGGTTTTACCCTGCAGATAGGCACCAGCGAATACGGCGGCGCAAGCTTGCTGCTGGAATGCCGCACAGTGAATACGCTGGCCTGAGATTCAGGCACTTCCCAAACCCTTGATTGCACGATCGTGCCTGCTTTTTGACGAGATTAAAGCGTCTGGCTCGAGGGTTTCAGCGATTTCGATATTAATCTGGCGCATTATGCCAAGCACAAAAATGTAACTGAATGTTACAAATCCGTATCAAGCTTGACCGTTTCAGCACCAGCAAGTTCACCCCAATAAATACGCTTTTCAGGTTCGATATGGCGTTTTTCCCCGATTAAATCCGTCTATTGGTCAAAAGATGATGGCCAAACGCCAAGGTGCAATGTGAACAGCTAGACATTTTTATGACGTCAGTGACTTGTCGCAATGCTGGCACTGCGTTATCTATGTCAGGGCAAGCACAGTTCCTGCGGTAACGTTTTCGCTGCACCCCTAATAATAACTCACCGGATTTCGCCACTTACCAGGCGAGGCTTTGGCATGGCTGCCGAAGCAGAGAACACTGTACTAATTGCTGGATCAAATTTTAGCTGGGAGGCTGTTATGGGCGCACAATCGAAGATTCTAACCATCGGTAAGTACAAGGTGTACGCCGAGACTTACTGGAAAGGCAGCGACGCCAAGACCATTCTGCTGGTCAACGGCGCACTGTCGACTACTGGCTCTTTCGGGCAGACGGTCAAATACTTGCAACCGCACTACAATCTGGTGCTGTTCGACCTGCCATTTTCGGGGCAATCCCGAGCGCACAACCCGGACGACATGATTGTCAGCAAGGAAGATGAAGTAAACATTCTCCTGCAACTGATTGATCTCTATCAGGTAAACCACCTGCTGTCAGTCTCCTGGGGCGGTGTATCGGCCCTGCTGGCCCTCTCCGAATGCCCTCCTTCCGTGGAAAAGGCCATCATCAGTTCGTTCTCGCCGGTGCTCAACGAGGCCATGCTCGACTATATCGACAACGCCCAGATCTACCTCGCCGCACGCGAAAAGCGCAAGATCGGCTCACTGCTCAACGACACCGTGGGCAAGTACCTGCCGCGCCTGTTCAAACTTTATAACTACAAGCACCTGATCAGCCTTGCCGAGCACGAATATCGCCAGATCGACTTTCACATCAGCCAGATTCGCCAACTAAGCGCCAGTAACTACGTCGAGCGTTTTTCCTCGATCAACATTCCGGTGCTGTTCATCAACGGTGAAAAAGATGAATACACCACCGTTGACGATGCGCGGATGTTTTCCAACTACATCGCCAAAAGCAGTTTCAATGTCGTTCCGGACACCGGGCACTTTCTGGACCTGGAAAGCAAGGCGGCGTGGCACCACTCGCAAAGAACCGCACTTACATTTCTGGGCACTGAAGCTACCCAGGAGGTTTGGCCCAGCGTCACCGCGATGGCCTGAAGCTCGCTCGCCTGAGCCCGGGAAGCCCTTGCGCTTTTCCGGCCTGACGCTGTGACTCATGGATGATGTTGGCTTCTTTGATCGGGCAGTGCTATTCGTTGATGACTTTTCCCTTTGCAACGCTCCTGCGTTCGTGCTGCCGTGTTTCCGGAAATATCCGGCCGTTGCACTTTCTGTACACTCAGCGCGGCGTGGTGCTGGGGTTCATCTCGCTACTCTCGCTCAGCGCTTGCTCTGCAGGAAAACCCGCAGAAAAGGCGCTGGTGCGAGTCGTCGCGCAACCGGTTGCCCTACTGAACGTCGCCAGCAGTGTGACGCTGACGGGCGATATCCAGGCCCGCAAGGTGACTGAGCAATCGTTTCGCGTCTCCGGCAAGCTGATCAAGCGATATGCGGATGTCGGGGATCGAGTGCGGGTCGGACAGGTTCTTGCCAGGCTCGACGCGCGCGAGCAAAAGACCGAGCTGGCGTCAGCCAGTGCCGAAGTGGCCGTGCGACAGTCGCGACTGTACCTCGCCGAACAAAACTACCAGCGTCAACAAGTGCTGCTGCCCAAGGGCTATACCAACCTCAGTGAATACCAGAAGGCCCGCTCTGGCCTCGACAGTGCGCGGGCGGATCTCGCCGCACTGCAGGCGCAGCAGGCGAACGCGCGTGAACAGGTCGGGTACACCGAGCTGTTCGCCGCAGCCGATGGCGTCGTGACGGCGCGCTACGCCGAAGAAGGTCAGGTGGTTCAGGCCGCCACTGCGATTTTCAGCGTCGCTCACGATGGCGAGCGCGAAGCGGTATTTTCCGCGTACGAGTCCCTGCTGCGCGCCGATCAGACCGGTGCTGCAGTGATTGTCAGCCCCCTCGGCCAGCCAGAGATTCAGCTGACCGGCATCATCAGGGAAATCACCCCCATCGTCTCCGCCGCGAACGGCACGTTGCGGGTGCGCGTTGCACTGCAGGGAGCTGCTGCACCGCTTGCGCTGGGCTCCGTGGTCAGCGCTCGCTTGCAGACGCAGTCGCAAATAGTGTTCGCCCTGCCTTGGTCCGTCTTGAGCCGCACACAAGGACAACCGGCAGTCTGGCGGGTGGACGCTGAGGCCAGGGTCAGGCTGACGCCTGTGAAAGTGCTGCGTTACGAGCAGGGTCAGGTCATCGTTTCAGAGGGCTTGTCCGAAGGTGATCGAATAGTTTCCCGAGGACTGCAGTTTCTCTACCCGGGGCAACGGGTCGAGGTCGCAGAGCGAGCACCGGCCGAAAACCCCGTCTCGTTGGCCTCGTCGGGAGCTGCGCAATGAGCACCTCGTGCGCAGAACCACGAACGAGATCCCGCTGCTGGCTGATCTGCATTCTGATTGTGGCACTGCCGGGCTGCCGCGAAAAACCGCTTCGCGAGGTTGTCGAACGCCCGGTACTGTTCACCGAAATAGTCGACCAGCGCAGCGCCTCTTATGGCCGCTTTGCTGGCGTCATCCAGCCGCAGTATGAAGTGGCGTTGGGGTTTCGCGTCGCTGGCCGACTGGCAACCCGGCACGCGGAGATCGGCGATCAAGTGCGCAAGGGCGATCTGCTCGCCACACTGGAACCCGGGGACCAGCAACACCGTTTACACGCCCGCCAGGCGGAACTCGGCAAGGCCCAGTCCGCCTGGCAACAGGCGCGCGACGAGTTGACGCGCTACCAGCAGCTCTATGAGCGCGGTATCGGCTCGCGGGCGCGAATGGATCAGTTGGACAACGACCTGAGCACTCAGGAAGCGTTGTGCAATCAGGCCCGCGTGGCGGTGCAGCAAGCCCGTGATGATGTGTCCTACACCCGCTTGTCAGCCGAGTTCGATGGCCTGATTACTGGATGGCAAGCGGAGGTCGGCCAGGTCATGGCGACCGGTCAGGCAGTCGTCAGCCTTGCGCGCCCCGACAGCCGTGAAGCGGTCGTCGACTTGCCACTCGGTTCGCTGGATGAACGCCACCGCATCAGAGTGGTTTCGCAACTGAACGATCAGCTTTCAGTGGCCGCGAACGTCCGCCAGCTTGCACCGCAAATCAATGCCGAGACCCGCACTCAGCGCGTCCGCCTGGCCTTGCAGAACCCTCCGGACAGCTTTCGCCTGGGCTCGACCGTCACGATAGAGATCAGTGGCGACGCGCCGGCGTTTCATGAGCTGCCCGGCAGCGCAGTGCTGCAGCGTAACGGCTCCTCTCAGGTGTGGGTGATCGACCCAACGACATCGACACTGATCCCGCGAGCGGTGCAGGTATTGGCGAGATCGGGCTCGACGGTAAGGGTCAGCGGCGAGCTGCACGAGGGCGAAAAGGTAGTGACTGCCGGCGTCAACGGCATGCAGTCCGGACAAAAGATCCGCCTGCAGCGAGAGGTCAGTTTGTGAAGGAGCGCTTCAATCTGTCGGCCTGGGGGCTCAGGCATCGCACGCTGGTCTGGTACATGATGTTCGTTTCATTGCTGATGGGCAGCTGGTCATTCCTGAATCTGGGGCGCGAGGAAGACCCTTCATTCGCCATCAAGACTATGGTCATACAGGCGCGCTGGCCGGGCGCGACGCTGCCCGATACCCTGCAGCAGGTGACTGATCGGCTGGAAAAGAAGCTCGAAGAAATCGACGCGCTGGATTACGTGAAAAGCTACACGCTGGCTGGCGAATCGACGCTTTTCGTCTTCCTCAAGAGTGAAACCCGAAGCGCCGACATCCCTGCGGCGTGGTATCAGGTGCGCAAGAAGATCAGCGACGTGCGCAGTGAGCTGCCCAGCGGCATTCAGGGCCCTGCGTTCAACGACGAATTTGGCGACGTGTTCGGCAGCATCTACGCGTTCACCGCCGATGGCCTGTCTTTCCGCCAACTGCGTGATTACGTCGAGCAAGTGCGCGCCGACATCCGCAGCGTACCCAACCTGGGCAAGATCGAGTTGCTCGGCGCCCAGCGCGAAGTCATTTATCTGAATTTTTCGATCCGCAAGCTCGCGGCGCTGGGCATCGATCAACGCCAGGTGCTGCAAAGCCTGCAAGCGCAAAACTCGGTTACGCCTGCTGGCGTGATGGAGGCCGGTCCGGAACGCATTGCCGTGCGGGCCAGCGGGCAGTTCAGCAATGAACAGGACCTCGAGGCCGTCAATCTGCGCTTCGGCGACCGGTTCTTTCGCCTCAGCGATCTGGCGACTATCGAGCGCCGTTATGCCGATCCGCCCTCCTCACTGTTCCGCTTCAATGGCCAACCAGCCATTGGCCTTGCGGTGGCCATGAAGCAAGGTGGCAACATCCAGGCATTCGGCACCCAGTTGCAGCAGCGCATCGACGATCTGACCACTGAATTGCCGCTGGGCATCGACGTACACCTGGTCTCCAGCCAGGCCGATGTGGTCGAAAAAGCCATCGGCGGCTTCACCCATGCACTCTTTGAAGCGATCCTGATTGTGCTGGTCGTCAGCTTTATCAGCCTCGGCATTCGTGCCGGTCTGGTAGTGGCCTGTTCGATCCCGCTGGTGCTGGCGCTGGTCTTCGTGTTCATGGAGTACAGCGGCATCACCATGCAACGTATCTCGCTGGGCGCATTGATCATCGCTCTGGGGCTGTTGGTGGATGACGCGATGATCACCGTCGAGATGATGGTCACCCGCCTTGAAAGCGGCGATTCATTACCGCAGGCCGCTACCTTCGCTTACACCTCGACCGCGTTCCCGATGCTGACCGGCACATTGGTCACGGTCGCCGGTTTCGTGCCCATCGGCCTTAACTCCAGTTCGGCAGGCGAATACGTGTTCACCATGTTTGCCGTCATTGCCGTGGCGTTGCTGCTGTCCTGGCTGGTGGCGGTACTGTTCGCGCCCCTGATTGGCGTGCACATCCTCAAAGCCTCGGCGCAACATGCCGCGCCGGGGCGCTGGATGCGTGGTTTCAGCCGCCTGCTGGTCAAGGCACTCGAGCACCGCGGGTGGGTGATCGGCATCACGTTGCTGATGTTCATCGGGTCGCTGTTTGCAGGCAGGTTGCTGCAGAACCAGTTCTTCCCGGACTCCGACCGACCGGAAATCCTCGTGGATATCTACATGCCGCAAAACGGCTCCATCGAAGGTACCCGCCAGACCATGGACCGCTTTGAAGCAGCGCTCAAAGGGGATGCCGATGTGCTGCGCTGGAGCTCTTACGTGGGCAAGGGCGCGGTGCGTTTTTACCTGCCGCTGGATCAACAATTGAGCAATCCGTTCTACGGGCAACTGGTGATCGTCAGCCAGGGTGGCGAAGCGCGTGACCGGCTGATCGAGCGCTTGCGTCAGCGCTTTCGTGACGATTACGTCGGCGTGGGTGGCTACGTTCAGCCACTGAACATGGGGCCGCCGGTGGGCTGGCCGGTGCAATACCGGGTCAGCGGACCGGACATCGAACAGGTGCGCAGCCAGGCCATGGCGCTGGCGGCGATTCTCGATGCCAACCCGCATATCGGTCAGGTCATCTATGACTGGAACGAGCCGGGCAAGGTGCTGAAGATCGACATCGCGCAGGACAAGGTACGCCAGTTCGGCCTGTCCTCGGAGGACGTGGCGCAAATCCTCAACAGTCTGGTGAGCGGCACCACCATCACTCAGGTGCGTGACAGCACCTATCTGATCGACCTGGTCGGACGTGCAGACAGCGACGAACGCAGCTCGGTGCAGACCCTCGCCAACCTGCAGATCCCGACACCTGGCGGTGCGAGCGTGCCGCTGCTGGCGTTCGCCACGCTCAGTTACGAGCAGGAACAGCCGCTGGTCTGGCGCCGTGACAGGCTGCCGACCATCACCCTGAAGGCCAACGTGCTCGGCAAGCTGCAGCCGGCAGCGCTGGTCAGGCAATTGAAGCCCGACGTCGATGCCTTCAGCGCCGGCCTGCCGTTGCGTTACTCGGTCGCCACCGGCGGCGCAGTCGAGGCCAGCGCGCGCTCACAGGGTCCGATCCTGAAGGTCGTACCGTTGATGCTGCTGTTGGTGGTCAGCTTTTTGATGATCCAGTTGCACAGCGTGAAAAAACTGCTGCTGGTGGTCAGCGTGGTGCCGCTGGGCCTGATCGGCGTGGTCGCAGCCTTGTTGATGTCCGGCTATCCGCTGGGGTTCGTGGCAATTCTGGGCGTGCTGGCGCTGATCGGCATCATCATCCGCAACTCGGTGATTCTGGTCACGCAGATCGATGAATTCATCGCCGCAGGGGAAAGCGCCTGGACATCGGTGGTCAAGGCCACCGAACATCGCTGCCGACCGATTATGCTGACCGCAGCGGCCGCGAGCCTGGGCATGATCCCGATCGCCCGCGAAGTGTTCTGGGGGCCGATGGCCATCGCCATGATCGGCGGCATCGCCATCGCCACCCTGCTGACCCTGTTTTTCCTCCCGGCGCTATATATGGTCAGCTATCGGATCAGGCCACCTGTCGTTTAGCAGGTCAGATTTCGACAGGCAGGAAATCGAACAGTGCCTGCGGGGCCTCGACCAACATAATGCGCTTGAGCGGGTCAGGGCATTCGAGCGCGCGGAACTGCTCGACCACACCGGTGTAGCTGACCGCTTGCTCATGCTGGGTGTGCGGCCAGTCGCTGCCCCATACCAGCCGGCGCGGCCCAAAGCTTTGCAGCAGCAAAGGCCACGCAGCGCGAGCAAACGTCGCGTTCTGCTCGACACTGCCGCCCAGACGATAGATTGCCGAAATCTTCATCCACAGCTGCCCGCTCAGGCCCAATTCCAGCAAGGCCTGGAACGCCGGATCGTCAACGCCAAGACGCGCATCGGGCCGCCCGAAATGATCAATCACCAGCTTGCAGCCAAACGGCAGCAACTGCCGGATCAGCGCCGGCAGGTCAGCGACCTCGCGGTGCAGTTCGACATGCCAGCCGAGCGTCCAGATGTGCTTGAACAGCGTCTTCCATTCCGGCGCGGCGAAGTCTGGCAGCGGCTTGCCGATCAGGTTCAGGCGGATGCCGACAATGCCCAGCCCGGCCATACGCTGTAACGCACCGCGACTGATGTCCGTGTCAACCACCGCCACGCCGCGCAACCGGTCAGGAGCCTGCGCCAGGGCGTCGAGCAGAAACCGGTTGTCAGTGCCCAGAAAACTGGGCTGGACCAATACGCCGTGGCTCAGGCCGTGTTCGCTCAGGTTGGCCAGATAGGCGTGCACCGTTGCGTCATAATCCGGGCTGTAACGTCGTCCTGACGCCAGGCTCAAATCCTTGCTGAAGACATGCGCGTGGGCATCGATGCCCAGTATGGGCGTGGTACAGGAATCAGTCATGGGATCATCTACAAAAAGTCAACGCGGCGCCGCAACACCGCGAATGAAAGGATTTTCAAGCCTGCTGCGCTGCGTCCTTGTCCAGTGGCTCGGCAATCGGCGGCACGGCCTCAAGGTTGCGCCCACGGGTTTCCGGCAGACAGAAAGCGGCGATCATTGCCACGCCGTAAGCAATGCCCGCGTCGATTCCGATGGCACTGCCGAGCGACATCGACTGGCTCATATGCCCCACCAGAAACGGAAACACCGCCGACAGCACGCGCCCGAAGTTGTAGCAGAAGCCCACCCCGGCACCCCGCACCTCTGCCGGGTACAGCTCGTTGAAAAACGAACCGAGGCTGGCCGGAATGCCTGCGGCGAAGAAACCCAGCGGAAAGCCGAGAAACAGCATCTGCGTGTTGCTCAACGGCAGCATCAGGTAGCACTGCACGGTGACTACGCAGCACAAGGCGAACAGCATGATGTTCTTGCGTCGACCAATCCGGTCGATCAACAGACCGCTGCACACGCAACCGCACCAGAACGCAACGATAATGACCGCCAGATAGCCGCCGGAACTGAGCACAGAGAGGTTGCGCTCGGTTTTGAGAAAGGTCGGCAACCAGGTCATGACCGCGTGATAACCGCCATGCGCACCAAGCCCCAACAAACCGCCGAGCAAGGTAACGCGCAGCAGCTCGGGGCGAAAAATCCCGGCCATCGACTTGAAGAAATTGCCCTTCGGCGCTGCGCTTTTCTGCATGCGCTGGAAGCTGTCCGGTTCTTCGACGTTGCGTCGCACCCAGATGATCATCAGGGCCGGCAGCAGGCCGACGAAGAACATCACCCGCCAGGCAATATCCTCCGGTACAAACGAATAAATCAGGGTGAACAGCACCACCGCCAGGCCCCAGCCTACGGCCCACGCACTTTGCACGGTGGCCATGACCTTGCCGCGGTAGCGGGACTGGATGGTCTCGGCCATCAGCACCGCGCCTGCCGCCCACTCACCACCGATGCCAAAGCCCTGCAGTGCCTTGACGATCAGCAACTGGTTGAAACCGGTCACGAACGCAGACAAAAAGGTAAAGAACGAAAACCACAGGATCATCCACTGCAGAGTGCGCACCCGGCCATAGCGGTCGGACAGCGTCCCGCCCACCCAACCTCCCAACGCTGACGTCACCAGTGTTACCGCGCTGATCAGCCCTGCATCGCCCTTGGTCAGGGCAAACGCAGCAATCAGGGCCGGAATGGCCAGACCGAACATCTGCACTTCCAGCGCGTCCAGCGACCAGCCGCCAAAACAGGCCCAGAAAGTCTTGCGTTCTTTGGGGGTGACGTCGCGATACCAGTTGAACATGGCTTTTATCCTTAAAGACGTTGAACGGCTCGGGCAGACTGCAGCGCTGTCAGCGAATTTCCACGCTGTAGCGGAAATGACTGGCGTGCCCTCGCGAGCGGCGCCACTCCAGAGGCTCACCGGCGTAGTTGCGCGCCAGGCGTTCGATGACCACCACCGCACTGCCGACCGGAATCTGCAGCAACCGACCGTATACGTCGTTGACCGTCTCGGCCGTCAGGCTTTCTTGCGCACAGGCGACCACCTGACCGCAGACGTCTTCGTAGATCGGATAAAGCAATGGCCCCTGCGTATCGAGGTCAAGCTCCAGCAATGCCTGAAACCGCGCACGTGGCAGCCAGATCTCCTCGGCCAGCACCGGCTGGCCATCCAGCAACCGCAAGCGGACCATACGAATCACCGGCGCACCTGCGCCCATCCCCAGCGCCTGAGCGACCGACGAAGGCGCGTCCACAGGCTCGACGGACAAAATCCGGCTTTCCGGCACCCGGCGTTCACCCGCTTCGGTTTGAAAACGGAAAAAACGAAACAGCGAAGACTGAAACTGCGCACGACGAATGAACGTGCCACGCCCCTGCTGGCGCTCCAGAATGTTGTCGCTGACCAGCAGATCAATGGCCTTGCGTACCGTACCGGTGGACAGGCCATACTCTGCAGACAACGCCGCTTCGGTAGGAATCGCCTCACCCGGACGCCAGCGATTATTGGCAATCTGCTCCGCCAGGCTGTCGCGCAGGCGTTGGTAAAGTGGTAGACGTTCGTCGCTGGAAAGCTTGTTCATTATTTTATTCATCCAGTCATCTATATGAATTTTTGAAAAGAGTATTCATCCGTGGCAAGCGAAGGTCAATAGTCCGCGAGCGTGCGTGACTATACCGACACATCGCAGTGCTTCGCCGATCATCATTCCCGGAAATATCCTGTATCAACTCGCCGCACCTACTTAATCGCCGACAAAACCGTTAGCCTGCGCTGCATCGATCAAAAACCGTCTGACAGACACGTTTCCAGTGTCTGACAGTCCCTGCTCAAGCGAGATTTTCATGCCCCACTCGTCCCAATCCGCGCATAACGCTGTGACCATGACACCGGCCATGGTCATGCTGTTTGCCTTCTGCTGCGGCGCAATTGTCGCCAACATCTACTACGCCCAGCCGATCATCGAGCTGATTGCCCCGGACATCGGGCTGTCGAGCACGGCGGCCAGTCTGATCGTTTCGTTGACGCAGATCGGTTACGCACTGGGGCTGTTTTTTCTGGTGCCGCTGGGTGATTTGCTGGAGAACCGCAGGCTGATGCTGGTAACGACTGTCGTCGCGATTCTCAGCCTGCTGGGTGCCGCTTTCGCCGAGCAGCCGAATGTGTTTTTGCTGGTTTCGCTGCTGGTGGGCTTCAGTTCGGTGTCGGTGCAGATGCTCATTCCGCTGGCGGCGCATCTGGCTCCGGAGGAGTCGCGTGGGCGGGTCGTTGGCGGGATCATGGGCGGACTGCTGTTGGGGATTCTGTTGGCGCGGCCGATTGCCAGTCTGGTGGCTGACCATTTCGGCTGGCGGGCGGTGTTCGGCTCGGCGGCCGTGGTGATGATCGGCATCAGCGTGGTACTGGCGACCACCATGCCAAAACGTGTCCCGGATCATCGTGCGTCCTACGGACAATTGCTGTTCTCGCTATGGACTCTTCTTCGTACCCAGCCGGTGCTGCGCCAGCGTGCCTTTTATCAGGCCTGCATGTTCGCGACTTTCAGCCTGTTCTGGACCGCCGTGCCGCTGGAGCTGTCGCGCAATCACGGGCTGTCGCAAACCCAGATCGCGATCTTTGCCCTGATCGGCGCGATCGGTGCCATTGCGGCGCCCATCAGCGGCCGTCTGGCAGACGCCGGCTACACCCGCATCGCCTCACTGGGCGCACTGCTGTTCGGCGCACTCAGCTTTCTTCCAGGCCTGGTCCACCCTGCCTACAGCGTGATTGGCCTGGCCATAACCGGCGTAGTGCTGGATTTCTGCGTACAGACCAGCATGGTCCTGGGTCAGCGCACGGTCTACGCGCTGGATGCCGCCAGCCGCAGCCGGCTCAACGCGCTGTACATGACCAGTATTTTTATCGGTGGCGCCATTGGCTCGGCAGTCGCCAGCCCGCTGTTTGATCACGGTGGCTGGAGCTGGGTGCTGATCGCAGGCACGGCGCTGCCACTGATTGCGCTGCTGGCGTTTCTAAGGGACCGCTCGAAGCAAGCTAACGGCTAATGATCCTTAACGGTTTGACTGTTTCAACCAAGCCGCCAGATCCATCACTTCAGCCTCGTTGATGCTGTGCCCCATGCCGTCATAGGCATGCAACTGCGGCGTCAGGCCGAGCGATTTCAACGTCGCTTCGGCTTGCGGTGCGCTGGCATAGGCCACCTGGCGATCCTGCGTGCCGTGGCCGATGAATACGCTCAGAGCCTTGAGGTCGTCGGAGGCTTTGACCTCGGACTTCAAGACCGGCAGCAGCCGCCCGCTCAATGCTGCAAAACCGCCGACCAGTTTTGGCTGTCGCAGCGCGACTTCGTAACTCATCATGGCGCCCTGGCTGAAACCGATCAGGAAGACCTTGCCTGGCTGGGTATGAAACTTCTCAGTGGCTTTGCCGATGAACGCAGCCAACCGGGTACCGCTGCTTTTCAGGTCTTCAGTCACACCGTCGTAATCCGCGACGCCGGGCTTCTGGGTGAACCATTTGTAGCTGTCAGCGCGCAACTCCATCGGCGCCTGTACCGACACGTAGTTGTAGTCGGCCGGAAGCTCTTCCTTGAGCCCGAACAGGTCGGCCGCATTGCTGCCGTAACCGTGGATGAAAATCACCAGCGGCTGGTCGGGCTTGTCGACATTGGTCTGCGCTAGGTAATCCAGTGGCAGATCGGTGTGCAAGGTGTCCTGCGCCTGTGCCATTGCGGTAAAGGCGAACAGCAAGGCAGCGAAGAATTTCAGCATGTTCATGACCTCTGTTTGACGCTGCCAACGGGCAGCGTCGTGAGTGGGCGTGGTGGCGGAAGCCCGCACAGCGTCAGTTCTGCATGCTGGTCCGCGAAACTTCCGGCTTGATCAACTGCATCTGCTGACGGTAATCATCCGTCACCTGACGTGCCTGGCTGCTGCTGGTGATGACTCGCGGCGTGATCAGCACGATCAGTTCGGTACGGTCCTTGGACTTGCTGGTGTTGCCGAACAGCCATCTCAAACCCGGGATGCGTCCCAGATAAGGTACGGCGCTGACCGACTCGGCGTTATCCTGTTTGATCAAACCGCCCAGCAGCACGGTCTGACCACTCTGCGCGGCCACTTGCGTGGCCACCGAACGGGTGGAAATACGCGGATTGCCGTTGGCATCGTTGTTGTTGGCATTGGTGTCGGCACTGCTGACCTGCTGCTGAATGTCCATGTACACCAGGCCGCCCGGATTGATGCGTGGCACGACATCGAGAATCACACCGGTCTGCACATATTCGACGCTGCTCAATGTGGTGTCGGTGGAGGTGTTGGTGTTGATCGAGGTCTGGCTGATCGGGATGTTGTCGCCGACCTGAATCTGCGCCTGCTGGTTGTTCATCACCACCAGCGAAGGTGCCGACAGAACCTGGGTGCGGCCATTGGTTTCCAGCGCCCGCAAGGCGACTTGCAGGTTGTTGCTGACGAAGGAATAGAAGAACGCATCAGTGGAGGCCAGCGCAGCCCCGCCAGTACCAATCGCCCCCTGACTGCCTGAAGTGTTGGTCACGTTGCCGGTCGTACCCGAGTTGCCCGCCAGACGCCCCAGGTACCACTGCACACCCATGTCCAGCTCGCCCGTGAGCTGAACTTCCAGAATGCGCGTTTCGATCTGCACTTGCAGCGGCGGATTATCGAGGCGTTTGATGGCCGACTCGATCTCCTTCCACTGCGCCGGACGGGTGCGCACCAGCAACTGGTTGCTGCTCTTCTGCGCAGTGATGCGCGTGCTGGCGTCCAGAGACTTGTTGTTGCCGCCAGACCCGCTGCCGTCCTGACTGGCCGAATCCGAATCGCCGCCGCTCTGATCGTCGCCTTCCGATTCGCTGTCGCTATTGGTCTGGCTGTTGTTCATGCCCTGACTGTTGCCAAAACCTCCGCCATTGCTCAGGCCGCTGCCAGTGCTGCCCAGGCCGTTGGAGCTGCTCATGCCGCCGACACCGCTGCCGCCACTGGAGTTGAGCGATGACAAGGTGGTGGTGCGCAGGCCCGGTGCAACCTTGGCCGCAGCGTCTTCCTTGATGGCACCCGTACCGTAGATCTGCCGCAGGTATTTGGCCAGATCAGTCGCCTTCATGTTGCGCACGTCATACACGTACATCTGCGGCTCGTTGCCACCACCTTCATCGATGGTGTGAATCCACTCGCCGACCTCGTGCAGGTATTCAGGCTGCGAGGAAATCGCCACCACCGAGTTGGTCCGCTCGATCGGCAGGAAACGCACCATGCCCGCCAGCGGCATACCGCTTTCCGGGCCGAACATTTTCTGCAGCTCGGGCATCAGCTCGCCGACCGAGGCGCGTTGCAGGCCGAAAACACCGACCGACATGCCTTTGAGCCAGTCCACATCGAAGGTGTCGATGGTGTCCTGATAGTTGGCCAGCTCTTCCGGCGTACCCGCCAGGCTGAGTACGTTGCGCGCCGGATCGACCAGCAGGAAGGCGTTTTCCCGGGCGAACGGCTTGAGCAGCTTCTGCATTTCCGTCGCCGAGATGTAGCGCAGCGGAAACAGCCGCGCCGACATGCCTGCCGAAGGTTGCGCGACGCGCATTTCCGGGACCAGCTTGCCCGCCACCGCCTGATTGGACGGCAGAATCACATAGCGGTTGCCCTGCTTGATCATCGCGTTGTCGGTCCAGGACAGCAGTGTCTCGAGAATCGACAGCGCCTGCTGTTTGTTGACCGGCTTGGACGTCGAGAAGCTCACATCGCCTTTAACACCTTGGGCAATGCTGTAGTTCTCGTGCAGCAGATCGCCCATGATGCTGTTGATCACCGCCTGAATCGGCTGGTTGGTGAAGTTGAAGACGATGTCACCGGTCTCGGCCTGACGCGCTGCCGGAGCTGCGGCGGGCTGCCGGATGAAACGCTGGTTGCCTTTGATGATCTGCCGCTGCGGCGAGCTGGTCGCCTGCTGGGAAGGTGGCTCGACGGGCGGTCTTTCGCTGCGCGGGTCTACCGGCGGGCGTTGTGAACCGGTTCCCTGGAGCGCTTCCTGCAGCATGCCATTGTCGGGATCGAGTGTGTCTGACTGTGACGCGCAGCCGCCAAGGGCGACGGCGGTGGCCAGGCAAAGCAAGGGTGTGCGCAAGGTAGCGATGGCAGGAACTCCAGAAAAGGTACCCATCACAGGGTGGAATCGTTGGTTAAGGTAATCGGCGGTGTATTCGACGGCGGCGGCAGACGCAGCGCGGGCAGGCGCAGGACTTGCGAGCGGTCATCAAGTTTGAACGTGGCCTGGGTGGGCTCCAGACGGTCCAGCGTCCAGCCGTTGGGCAAGCGATCGCCCTGACGGACTTTCAATGCCGGACCGCTGGCCTGCTTGAGCAATGCCACGCGCAACGAGCCGTCCATGATTACCCCGGTCAGGGTCAGGCCAGCCAGATTGGTGGCCTGCGCATCGGCTTTGCGAACGGCCACGTCAGGGCTGCGATCAGGACTGAACAGCGGGGTTTTCCAGGTATTGGCGAGGCTGTCGAGTGTCGCCGAAGGCGCGCTGTGGACCTGCGCCCTCTGATCGACCGGGTCGCGCGGTGCCTGCTCGGGCAGCCAGTCCGGTGAGTGCGCGGCGCCGCTGACAACCAATGCGATCAAGGCTGCCAGGACTGCGGCGAAAGCCAGCAGTGCCCACTCCAGCGGACGCAGTGAACCGATCATTGCTCGCCCTCGCCGGCACTGGCCGGTTGCAGGTAGCCACGCACCAGCAGGTGCACCACCAGTTTGCCGGCAGCACCGCTGGCCGGAGCGTTGGCGTCGCGACGCATACTCATCTCATCAATAAACAAAAACGGGCGCTGATACTCCAGCGCATGCAGGATCGCAGTCAATGGTTCGATGGCGCAGTTCAGGGTCAGGCTGACCTTGACCTGCCGATACGGCTCCGCGCNGTGATCGGCATGCGCTGGGTCAACTCGCAGCCACCGCCGGTGCTGGCCTGGCTGCTGATCAGGTCGGCAATGCGTTGCATCAGATCAGCGGCCACGGCACTGGGATCTTCGCCCGGCAGGAGGCTGGTGCTGCTGGCCGGATCACGACGCGCCTGCTCCAGTTGCTCGCGCAACGAGCCACCCTGCTGCAGAAGGCCAGCGTAGCGCTGCTGCTGTTCGCGCAGCTGGTCGGTCTGTTCGTTGATGTCACGCAGTGGACCGGCGAACCAGCTGTCTATCAGCAACCAGTAAGCCAGGCACAACACCAGAGCCAGGATCATCAGGGCAGCGCCCCGCCGCTCACGGCTTGTCAGTGGACGGCGCATCGGCGTTCTCCTGCTGCTGGTTCTGGTGCAAATGCGCGCGCAGGGAATACTGATCCTTGCCGGTTTTGGTGTCGGGCTGGATCACACCCTGAAACTGCGCATTATCCAGACTTCGGCAGTCCTTGACGCGGCCGATCAGCGCACTGGCCTTGGCGCTCTGCCCTGAAAAGGCCACCTCGGCACTGTCGCTGATTTCCAGGTGCTCGATCCAGGTGTCCGAAGGCAGGCAGGCGGTCAGCTCGCTGAGCAGCGCCGAAAGCGGCGGTTGAGCAGCCTTGCGGCGCAACAGGTAGTTGGCAGCGCCCAGAGTGTTGGTCAATTGCTGGCGCAGTTGTTGGACCTCGCCAACCTGAGCCTTCTGCGCCTTGACGCTGGCCTGCATGTCATCGAGCAGGCTCTGGCGGTCGTTCAGCCACAGCAACATGGCGCTCAGCAGCAGGCCGGCACATAGCCAGATCAGCCCGCGCTGCAAGCGATGGCCGGAGCGCGACTGTTGCGGGCGCAACGGCATCGGCAGCAGATCGACACCCATGCGCTGCCCTGTAGTCAGGTTGTCAGCGCCCACATCAGTGCCCACATCGACAGCATCGGGACGCAACCCACGCTCGGCGCACTCACGGAGTATCGCGTCCAGCCGCTCGCGCAGTATTGCCACCAGCGTGACCTGCACAAAGCTGGCGCTGCGACTGTCCTGACGGGCGACGAAGTACAACTGCCCAGCGTCAAATGGCGTGAAACGGTCAAGCTCGTAGCCGACCACAGTCGACAGATTGCGTGCCGCAGCCGCAGGAAGCTGCAAGGTCTGCAACAGCACAGCCGACGGCGGCAGCAGCAACACCCGCCGCACCTGAGGCGATGCATCGGGCAGCGGCTCGACCAACGGCCAGACAAGCGTCTGCTCCACGGTCTCGCGGCCCAGCCATCGACGCACACGCGGCGGCAGGCAGGCGCGAAGCTCCGTCACCCACCACTGCCAGGCGTGTTGCGCCGGACTGCCACGCCACTGCCGGGCGACCTGTTCGCGTAACGCATAAACAGGCGCCAGACGTGCAGAAACTGATGAATTCATTCTTGCCAACGCAACACCCTGTAGGGCTGTGCGCCTCCCTCCGATGGGCTCAATAAAACAGTGGTCTGTAACAGGGCGGTCACACCGCCCGGTCGTTCTGCGCGCGTGTCGATGGCCAGTACCTCACCGGGATCGGCCCCGACCGCGCTCTGGTTCGGCAGGTTCAAGGCCCGGCGCAGCAACGCCGAAGCGAATGCCGGGTCGGGCCGATCCAGACCGCTCCATAATGTTATTTCCGGTAGCAACCGGGCATACAGCGCCTGGCTCATGCCCGGCAGCTGGCGAACTTCCTCTACCACCCGCAACGGTGACTGACCGCCATTGCGCTGCGACTCCAGCACCTGGGCGATACCGCTGGCCTGATTCTTAGCCGCGCCACAGGCCTGCAGCAGACGCGATATATCAGCAACCGGTGCGCTGTTGAGGTCCAGCTTGCCGCGCTCGCTTCTGATGCTCACCAACAGTTGCGTGTCATCCATCCGTAACGAGACCACACGCCCGTCGGCAATCCAGCGTTTGCGCTGTTCAGGATCGAGCAAGCCCTGTACAGCCATATTCATGCCAGCTTCGGCGGCCATCAGCGCCTGGATATTTTGCCGTAACCAGAGCGACTGCCGGCTCTCCAATTGCACCCACCCGGCCAGCCCGCCGAGCAACAGGCTCAGCAGTGCCAGCACCCAGAGCACCACCAGCAGCGCAACACCGCGCTGCGATTGGCCGGTCACGTTCATTCGCCGCCCGCCCCACCGGACAGGTCCAGCCGCAAGGCCACCACTTCAGAGACCCATTTCACCGCGCCATGGGTCTGCATGTCGATGCGCACCGCGCCCGGCAAGCGATTCGGCCAGGGCCATTCGGCCATCCAGCCGGTCGGCTTGCCCTTGGGCGTCAGCCCGCGATAACTGAACGTCAACGACTCGACGTTTTGCAGCAATACCTGAGGCTCACCCCAGGGTTTGAGGGCAATGCCATTCGCACTGGACAGAACCTGAGCGAACGACACTTGCAAAGACCTATGGTCTTGCGGCCCCTTGAGCTCCAGGCTGTGAACCTGGATACCGCCGCCTAGCTCGCCCGGCAGCGTTGCGACAAACCGCAACTGCTGCGCCGAGCCTTCAAAAAAACCGCTGTTGACGTCATCCTCACCAGACGTGTCCAGCGGCAGTGCCTGAGCGATCGAGCTGCGCAGAAACGCTTGCGCGGCGCGGATCTCGTCCAGGTTAACGGTGTAGCGCTCAGCCTTGAGCACGGCACGATTGGCGCCCAGCAACGCCCCGGCAACCAGTACCAACAACACGCCGAGCAGGCTGATCACCAGCAGCACTTCCAGCAGCGTGAAGCCACGCTGGGTACGCATCATGACCCCGCACCGCTGACAGCGCCGCGTAATTTAAACGTGCTGAACTGCGCCTTGCGCTGATGTTCACTGAGCATCAGGTCGAGGCGAAACATCCTCGCCTGACCATTGGCACCCGGCAACTGACGGATATCCAGTGTCCAGTCGATGCCTGCGAGTTCGCCCTTTCGCGTACCGTTTTCCAGCGGACCAGCGCTTTCCTGATCCATTATCGTGCGTGCCGCATGGCTCAGCCGGTCACTGCGCGACACCTGCTGCAAGGAGCGCGCGCTTTGCCCGAACGCCACCAGCAAAACACCGCTGCACACCGCCATGACGGTCAGTGCAGCAAGCATTTCCAGCAGGGTGAACCCCGACTGCGATGTTTTCATTAAAGCGTCCGGACCTGGACGCTGCCGGTCAGCCAGCCAATATCAATACGCCAGCGCCGGTCGCCGTCAGCGACCACCACGTTGCCACCGCTGGAGCCGCCGTCCGGATAGAACTCCACGGCGGAGCCAAGATCGGACGCAGTCTGCATCGTCACGCGCAGGTTTTCCGGCCAGTGCATCTCGCGCTTGCCCGGCGCCTTGAAGGTCGCCTTGCGCAGGTTGAACTCGGTGCGCGCCGGCTGACCGGTAACAATTGCACGCACTCTGGTTGCCCGCAGCGCTTCGACCATGTCACCGACCGCGCGCCGTTCACTGGCGGTACTCAAACCCTGTTGCAGACCGAAACCCACCAGACCGACGGCGATGCTCATCAACACCAGCACCACCAGCATTTCCATGAGGGTAAAACCCCGGCTTGCGACAGGCGTTCTCATGCCGAGCTTTACTCCCAGTTGCCCAGGTCGGCGCTGTAGCCTTCGCCGCCCGGCTGACCGTCCTGGCCATAGAAGATCAGGTCGAAGCTGCCGTGCTGGCCCGGGAAGCGGTAGCCGAATGCATGGCCGAACGGGTCCTTGAGGTCCGAAGGCTTGGCATAAGGGCCGTTCCAGTTCGACGCATTGCCCGGTTTCTCAGTCAATTGCTGCAAAGTCTTGGGCGGCGAACCAACGTCCAGCGCGTAGCTTTCGATCTTCATGCCCAGGCTGGCCAACTGAGCCTTGCCTGCGCCGTATTTGCCCTTGTCGACGTTGCCGCCCACCTGACGCACGACGATGGTCGCAACAATGCCCAGCAATACAATAACGGCGAGCATTTCCAGCAACGTGAAACCGCCCTGTCGACGTGCGGGTTTGAAACGTGTACGGCTAAAAGTCATCGGAATGGTTTCCTCTTTCATGAATTCAGATATTGCTGGTCAGACTCATCAGCGGCAGCATGATGGCCAACATGATCACCGCGACCATGCCCGCCATCACCACCGTCAGCGCCGGTACGAGCGCGGCCAGCATGCGGTCGATACCGCGCTTGGCCTCGACGTCGAACACATCGGCGACCTTCATCAGCATGGTGTCCAGTTCGCCTGCCTGTTCGCCGACCTCGATCATTTGCAGCGCCAGATCCGGCAACAACGGCTGCGCGCCAAACGCGCTGGCCAGCGTGCCGCCACCCTTGACCGATTCGGCCGCCTGCTCGACCTGCGCTTGCAGGGCACGATTGGTGCAGACCTGGCGAGCGATCACCAGCGCCTGCAACAACGCCACGCCATTGGTCAAAAGCGTACCGAGGGTTCGAGTCAGGCGTGCTGCCTCGATGCGTTGCAACAAAGGACCGATCACCCGAATGCCCAGCAATCGGCGGTCACGGCGCTCGCGACGCTGCGGGTCGCGCATGCGAATGGCCATGCCCCAGATCAATGCGATCAGGCCCGCCAGCACAGCCAGCCCGTAGTCGCTCAAAAACTGTCCGAGGTTGAGAATGACCTCGGTGATCAATGGAATCGGCACGCCCAGATCCTTGAAGATCGGTACGAATTGCGGCACGACATAGGCCAGCAACAGGGCCAGAGAACCCAATACGCCTACCACCAGAAAGGCCGGATAGATCAGCGCGTTGATCACTTCGCCACGCAGCAACTGGCTACGCTCTAGGTAATCGCTCAACTGGCGCAGCGTGCTTTCCAGTGCGCCACCGGCTTCACCGGCGCGAACCATGCTTATATAGAGGGGCGAAAACTGGCTACCCTCTTCCTCGAGCGCCACGGACAGAGGCTTGCCAGCCTTGACCTGTTCGCGAATGCGCTCAATCAACGCCTTGGTCTGCGGTTGTCCAGGCTGTTTGAGCAGAATTCCAAGCGATCGTTCCAACGGCTGCCCCGCGCCGAGCAGCGTTGCGAGCTGCTGGGTGAAGCTGACCAGCGCCGCGCCATTGAGCAAGCCGCTGCCCAGCGCACGGCGCAAACCGCCCATACCGGCGGCATCGACCTGCAAGACCATCAGGCCACGCTTCTGCAACGCGGCAATGGCGGCATCCTGATCGCGGGCTTCCAGAGTGCCATTCTGCGGCGCGCCCTGAGCATCCAGTGCTCGGTACTTGAACAGACTCATGTGCCTTCACCACGGGTGACGCGCAGCACTTCTTCCAGCGAAGTCACCCCGGCCACGGCCTGACGCAGACCTTCTTCATGCAATGTGCGCAAGCCGCCACGTCGGGCAGCCTCTTCCAGCGTCGAAGCGTCGGCATGGCGCATCAAAAGACTGCGCAGTTCTTCGTTCATCACCAACAGTTCAGTGATTGCACTGCGCCCGCGATAGCCACCGCCGGGCGCATCGGCACGCGGGCGATACAGACGGATGGGGCGCTCGTCAGTGAAGCGCTCCAGCCCGTGTTCAGCGATCAACTCCGGTGGCGCATCAAAGGCTTCCCGGGTTGCAGGATCGAGGCGACGGACCAGGCGCTGAGCCAGAATCCCGTTGACCGTGGACGCGATCAGGTAGCTTTCGACGCCCATGTCCAGCAAGCGGGTAATACTCGCCGCCGCGCTGTTGGTGTGCAGGGTCGAGAGCACCAGGTGACCGGTCAATGAGGACTGGATGGCAATACGGCAGGTTTCCAGGTCGCGCATCTCACCGATCATGATGACATCCGGGTCCTGCCGCACAATGGAGCGCAGCGCTCCGGCGAAATCCAGCCCGATGGATGGCTTGACCTGAATCTGATTGATACCTTCGAGCTGATACTCGACCGGATCCTCAACGGTGATGATCTTGCGCTCGGCCGTATTGAGCCGTGACAGCGCGGTGTACAGCGTGGTGGTCTTGCCAGAACCGGTCGGCCCGGTGACCAGCAGAATGCCGTGCGGACGCTCCAGCACGTCGAGAAATTCGTCCAGCCGTTCGCCATCGAAACCCAGGCTCGGGAAATCGAAGTTGATGGTCTGCCGGTCCAGCAGACGCATGACCACCGATTCGCCAAAGCTGGTGGGCACTGTCGATACCCGCAGGTCCAGCTCCTTGCCCTGGATGCGCAGCATGATCCGGCCATCCTGCGGCAGACGACGCTCGGCGATGTCCAGCCGCGCCATGATCTTCACCCGGGAAATCACCGCGGCCGAAGAACTGGACGGCGGTGCTTCGGCTTCGTGCAAGACACCGTCGATGCGGTAGCGCACCTTCAACTGGCTCTCGAAGGGCTCGATATGGATGTCGGACGCACGCTGTTCGACCGCGCGTTGCAGGATCAGATTGACCAGACGAATGACCGGCGCTTCGGAAGCCAGGTCCTTGAGGTGCTCAATGTCTTCCAGCGAGCCGCCCTCTTCATCCAGGTTTTCGATCAAGGTGCCCATCGCCGAGCGGCCCTGGCCGTAGTAGCGTTCGATAAGGGTCTCGACTTCGTTGCGCGGGCCGATGGAAAGTCGCACGGGCACCTCGCAGGCATAGGCGATGGCCTGAAACGGGTACAGCGTGCCGGGGTTGGCACTGAGCACTTGCAGGCCTTGATCGCTCCAGCCTACTGGCACGACTTGATAGTGGCGCATGAAGCGTTCGGTCAGCGGCGGCAGAGGATCCAACAGTGGCGGCACGGCATCGGCGAGCAACAACGGCGCCTGCAGCAATGCCGCCCACGCGCGGGCCAGTTCGAATTCGGAAACCAGGCCCAGACGCGTCAGCAGCCCGAGCAACTCAGTGCCTTCCGACTCCTGCTGCAAACGTTGCGCGCGCTCCAGATCGGCCGTTTTCAGACCAGCATTTTCTATCAGCCAGGCACAGACCTGCTGGGCATCCGGAATGAGCAGACTGGAAACATCGACGGGAGCTGACGGCATGAATGAGGGCATTTTGCTACTTCGGAGGGACATATTACAGCACTCTCCGACTGGAGAGTGCTGCGCTCAAAGGCTTCAAACGATCAGTTTGACTGCTTTTGAGTGGTTGCGTTCTGCGGGCGACCACCTTTTGTCGTTTCGGTCTTCTGGTTTTGCGCCTTCTGCGCTGCCTTGGCGTCCTGGGTCTGGGTCATCACGGTCTCGTCGCTGGCACCGGAAGTCGCGTCTGCGTCTGTCGCGTCGTCAGCAAAGACCGCACCACTCAGGGCAAGACCCAACACCACACCGGCACTCATCATGGAAAACTTCATCGTATTAACTCCTCGAAAAACAAAAAGAGCCCCGCAAAAAAAGCGGGGCAGTTGTAGAAACCGGGCAAGAACTAGCGCACAGCAAACGTCGCAACTTGCGAGCTGTCTTTCTTCGTCCTGAAAAATCTTAAACCCATCGACCAGTAGGTTTAACAAGAGTTCCTCATTTGTAAAGAAAAAATACGAAATCGAAGAAAAATACGCTTTTATTTGACATTTATGCCTTGTTTTAGACTTAATTGTACCGTTTTGTAGATTCAAAACGCCACTACGTGATGTCACTTTAGTAGCGCACCACAAGTAAAAAAAGAAACGCCAAACAAAACTAATACGGCAACTAAGGAGTCCTAACTCGCGCCCTGACAACAGGGAATAAACGCGACGACGGGAAACTGTTGCCGAAAGAAAAAGTTGGCGGAAAGCGGTAAATAAGAACGCAATGATCCTGCGCACGTGCGCAGGCAGACAGTTATTTGAAACGCAGTTGGAGAGCAATATGAACAAGCGAAAGATGATAGGCGCGCACTCGGCGCTGGCCTTGCTGGCATTGGCAGTATCCCAGGTGCACGCCGCTGACCCTACCGTGCAACAAGGGCGTGAAGATCGCGCCGAAAAAGCCGCACAGAAAACCCTGGCCAAAATGACCATGGAAGAAAAGCTGGCCTACATCGGCGGCACCGGCGGCTGGGACGTCAAGCCGCTGACCAACTACGGCATTCCGCAGATCCACGGCGCTGACGGCGGTGTCGGCGTGCGCTACACCAGCGAAGGTAACGATCAGGGTGTTGTTTACCCGTCCGGTCCTAACCTGGCCGCCACCTTCAACCCGCGTCGTGCCATCGACCTCGGCCGCGCGCTGGGTTATGACACTGCCGTCGGCGGCTACCAGTTCATCACTGGTCCCGGCGTCAATTTGTATCGCATGCCGTACGGCGGCCGTGCGTTCGAATACCTCTCCGGTGAAGACCCGTTCCTCGGCGCCAGCCTGGCACCAGGCGTCATCAACGGTATCCAGTCTCGTGGTGTATGGGCCAACGCCAAGCACTACGCGGCCAACGATCAGGAAAGCAACCGCTTCAATCTGAACCAGACAATGCCAGAGCGCGTTCTGCGCGAAATGTCGCTGCCTGCGTTCGAATCGTCGTCGAAAAACGGCAATGTGGCGATGATGATGTGTGCCTTCCAGAAGGTGAACGGTGATTTCGCCTGCGAAAGCGACCACCTGATCGCCCAGATCCTGAAGAAGGAATGGGGCTTCAAAGGCTTCGTACAGAGCGACTACAACGCTGTCGTTCACGGTTTCAACGCTGCCCGCGCCGGTACCGATCTGGACATGATGGGCTACCAGATGAACAGCTCCGTGCTGAAGCCGCATCTGGACGCCGGCGACCTGAGCGCTGCGACCATCGACGACAAGGTCCGCCGCATCCTCAAGCAGATCTACCTGTACAAGTTCGACAGCAAGACGCCGCTGACCACGCACAACATGAACAGCTCGACCAGCAACAAGGTTGCTCTGAACGCTGCGCGTGAAGGTATCGTCCTGCTGAAAAACCAGGACAATCTGCTGCCGCTGGACAAGCAGAAAGTCAAGAAAATCGCCGTAGTCGGCACCCTGGCCAAGTACTCGCCACCGACCGGTTTCGGCAGCGCCAACGTTATGGCCAGCCATTACGTCAGCGAATTGAGCGGCCTGCAACAAATCGCGCCTAACGCCAAGGTCGACTTCATCGAAGGCCTGTCGCTGGACCCAAGCACCAGTGCCTGGACCACCACCGACGCAACGGGCAATGAAGTTCAGGGCATGAAGGTCGAGTACTTCAGCAACACCAACTGGTCTGGTGATGCAGCGGTCACCCGCACCGAGAAGCATGTTGACCTGGACTGGGCCAACGACAAGAACCTGCCGTTCGAAAGCAACACGTCGACGTCCGATCCGTACACCAGCAAAGGTTCGACCGCTGGCGAACTGAACGGCGATACATCGTCGACGTCGATTCGCTACACCGGCAAGGTCACCCCGACCCAGAGCGGCGAGCAGGTGTTCAAGGTGCGTGCCGACGGCGCCGTGCGTCTGTGGGTCAACGGCAAGAAAATCATCGACAACGGTGACGGCAAGCCGCTTCCGGGCAACAGCATTCCGCCAACCATTCCAGAGTTCGCCAAGATCAATCTGGAAGCAGGCCAGTCTTACGATGTGAAGCTCGAGTACTCGCGTCGTGCCGGCTACCTGTCGACCATGGGCGGCCTGGTAGGTGTGCAGTTGAGCTCCGCTTCGCTGAACGCTCCTCAGGACCTGTCCGGCTATGACGCCGTCGTGGTTGCCGTGGGTAACAGCAACGAATACGAAGGTGAAGGTTTCGACCACAGCTTCGATCTGCCTGAATTCCAGAACGAGCTGATCCAGAACATCGCCAAGGTCAACCCCAATACCGTGGTGACCATGTATGGCGGTACGGGTCTGAAGATGAGCGACTGGATCGAACAGGTTCCAGCAGCGCTGCACGCTTTCTACCCAGGTCAGAACGGTGGTCAGGCCCTGGCCGAGATCCTGTTCGGCAAGGTCAACCCGTCTGGCAAGTTGCCGATCAGTATCGAACGCAATATCGAAGACAACCCGGCTTACGCTTCCTTCCCGAAATTCGACAATCAGAACACTCTGACCGAAATGGATTACAAGGATGACCTGCTGCTGGGTTATCGCGGATACGAGAAGAAAGGCATCAAGCCGCTCTACCCGTTCGGCTACGGTCTGTCGTACACCACATTCGGCTACAGCAACATCAAGGTCACGCCAGGTGTCGCGGTCGGCAATACGCCGATCAAGGTGTCCTTCGACCTGAGCAACACCGGCAAGGTCGGTGGTTCGGAAGTCGCTCAGCTGTACGTTGGCCAGCAGAACCCGAAAGTCGAGCGTCCGATCAAGGAACTCAAAGGCTACAAGAAGGTGTTCCTCAAGCCGGGTGAAAGCAAGCGTGTGACCATCGAGCTGAATGACCGCTCGCTGGCCTACTTTGACGAGAAGAGCAAGCAGTGGGTGGTCGATGCCGACACCTTCAACATCTCGCTCGGTTCGTCGTCGCAGGACATCCGCCTGAACGCCAAGCTGGTCAACTCGTTCCGTCAGGAACTGTCGACCACCACCAGCAACCCGCTGCCACGCTCCGCTCTGAACTCGGTTCTGGTCGAGAAACCACCGGTCAAGACCGGCGGTGTATTCAAGCAGACCGTCGAGTAAGCGTTAGCTGACTGAAGGGTAAACGGACAAATAAAGGCTCAGGGACGAGCCCTTACCGCTGCATCGACCTGCGCAATGTAGGTATCGAAACACTCGACCAGGTCCACCTGATCGGGAAAGCGTAACCACTGAATCTGCAAACCATCCATCATCGCCAGAATCTGCCGGATGATCTTGTCCAGATCCACATCCGCACGTACCTCCCCGCGTTCCACCAAGGCCGAAAACTGTCCCAGCAAGTGCGCGTGAATGCGCTTGTAGCGCGTCTGGAACCATTCAAAGGCAGGCTGGTTTTCCAGCAGACTTTCCGCATTGAGGATCGAAAACGCACGTACCACGCCGGGCGCCGTAGCGTTGGAGCGGTTGATCGCGCGCAAGCCGCCGAGCAGACCGGTCAGGGTGTTATCGGTGCGGACTTCAGCAGCAATTCGGCCGTTGACCTCATCGCGTCGCTCCAGCACGCCCATCAGCAGCGAGATCTTGCTCGGAAAATGGTGCAGCAGTCCGGCGACGGAAATACCGACGATGGCTGCCACCTTGGCCACTGAAGCGCCGGTGTAGCCTTCAAGGGAAAACACTTGCAGGGCCGCATCGAGCAGTTCTTCCCGGCGCTTCTCGCCCTTTGGCGCGCGTCGCTGTCGAGTGACTGCCGTGCCCTTTTCCGTGGGGTCATGCCGAGTCATATCAGGCTCCTTCTTGAACAGCCGCGTACCCTAACGATTCAGGCAAGCGCTGGCAACGCTATTGAGCCAGATTGTTCGACAATTTAATTTTGTACAGCAGAGCCATGGCAGGGTCAGGTGCGCTCCACTGGAACACTGGCCCAGCCCTCGCCCAGCATGCGCTGCATCAGTACCGTGTCTACCCAGCGGCCATGCTTGAAACCGACCGATTCGAACACGCCGACCCGGCGAAAGCCAAGACGCTCATGCAGGCGCAACGAAGCGATATTCTGGCTATTGCCGATAACCGCAATCATCTGCCGCCAGCCGCCCGCTTCACAGTGCTGCACCAGGGCGCTCAACAGCGCCTGGCCGATCCCCTGACCGCCGAGTCCGTCGCGCACGTACACCGAATCCTCCACGGTAAAGCGGTAGCCTGGGCGAGGTCGATACGGCGTGACATAGCCATAGCCGACAATTTCTCCGGCGCGCTCGGCGACCAGATACGGCAAGCCTTTGGCGAGGACCATGCGACGACGCTGCAGCAATTCGGCCAGATCGGGCGGCTCCAGCTCGAAGCTGGAAATCCCGTGCAGCACATGGTCAGCGTAAATCGCCTGCACGGCGGGCATGTCATCGTCGCGGGCGTCACGCAGGTCAAGGGTTGAAGTCATGTCCAGACTCTGTACGAATGTGTGTGAAGGCCGTAATGATGCAGCCCGCCACAGCATTAAAAAAGCTATGATTTGTCATCCACAGTATAAGAAATACTTTGTCATGCGTCGGCTGAACCTCAATCACCTGCACACGTTTTCGCTGGTCATCGCCCATGGCAGTTTTTCCGCGGCGGCAGAGCGTTTGCACCTGACCCAGCCAGCCGTCAGCCTGCACGTGCGACAGCTGGAAGAACAACTGAAGCTGCAACTGATCGAACGGGTCGGCAAACGCCTCAAACTCACCTCCGCTGGCAATGTACTGCTGGAGTATATCGCGCGCATCGATGCCGTGGTCGAAGACGCCCTGCAGGAGTTGTCCAGCCATGCCAGCGGCATTGCCGGGAAAGTCGCCATCGGCACCGGCGCGACAGCCTGCATCCATCTGCTGCCGCCCATGTTGCAGGCGCTACGTCGGCGCTTCCCCGAACTGGATGTGCGCGTCAGCACCGGCAACACCGACGGCATCCTCAAGGCGGTCGAAGAAAACCTTCTGGACCTGGCACTGGTCACCCTGCCCGCCTCCGGCCGCAGCCTGCACATCACACCGCTGCTCGAAGATGAGTTCGTGGCGATTTTCGCCAGCAGCCAGCGACCGATGCCGGCACACATGACTCCGGAGCACCTCAGCACACAGCCGCTGGTCGTATTCGAAGCAGGCAGCAGCACGCGCCTGCTGATCGATGAATGGTTCCTGCACGCCGGGATCCGGGTAAAACCGGTCATGGAACTGGGCAGCATCGAAGCGATCAAGGAAATGGTCGCTGCAGGCCTGGGCTACAGCATCGTGCCGCGAATGGCCGTTGCTGCGCTGCACCATCGCCGCGGCTTGCAGATGCTGCCCCTGGCCACAGCGCTGAGTCGCACGTTGGGAATTGCCTTGCGCCAGGACAAACCGGTCAGCAAGGCCCTGCGTCAGGTGCTGGATGCATTGCAAGACCTTAAAAGGTCATGAACGCGCGCCACGATAGGACCTGACTGCGCCCATGCACTATAAAGAGCAAAGGCACTCGGCCTGGCAAATAAGGTCGACAGTTGCACAGGCAGCGAATCAGGTTGTACGATGACTGCCCACTGATAACTGAAAACATGATGGCTGGCCTGCTTTTAGACGCCCCATCACTGACAATCTGTAAAGCAACTCGGCAACCCATAAGGAGCGCCGGTCCGGATACCTTCCCTGCCGACCTCCAACCTCAAAACAACAGGAGATACCGATGCCTAACATTCTCGGCCAGAACTTCATCGCTGGCGGCCGCAGCGCTTTGGGCCAGAGCCTGCAAAAAAGCCTGGATGCCACCACCGGCGAAGAGCTGCCTTACAGCTTTCATCAGGCCACCGACGGCGAAATCGACGCTGCGGCACTGGCTGCCAAGGCTGCATTCCCGGAATTTCGTCAGTTGAGCCCGGCCCGTCGCGCCGATTTCCTCGACGCCATTGCTGATGAGCTTGACGGCTTGGGCGATGACTTCGTCGCCATCGTCTGCCAGGAAACCGCCCTGCCCCAGGCGCGTATTCAGGGTGAGCGCGGTCGTACCAGTGGCCAGATGCGTCTGTTTTCCAAGGTTCTGCGTCGCGGTGATTTCGTCGGTGCCCGTATCGACCTGGCGCTGCCGGATCGCAAGCCGCTGCCACGCGTCGACCTGCGCCAGTACCGCATCGGCGTGGGCCCGGTTGCCGTGTTCGGGGCGAGCAACTTCCCGCTGGCGTTTTCCACTGCGGGCGGTGATACCGCAGCGGCACTGGCCGCCGGTTGCCCGGTGGTGTTCAAGGCGCACAGCGGTCACATGGCGACTGCCGATCTGGTGGCCAGCGCCATCATTCGCGCTGCCGAGCGTACGCAGATGCCGAAAGGCGTGTTCAACATGATCTTCGGCAACGGCGTCGGCGAAGGTCTGGTCAAGCACCCGGCCATCCAGGCGGTCGGTTTCACCGGCTCGCTGAACGGCGGTAACGCCCTGTGCAAAATGGCCGCCGAGCGTCCACAACCCATTCCGGTGTTTGCCGAAATGTCCAGTATCAACCCGGTCGTGCTGCTGCCAGGCGCCTTGCAGGCACGTGGTGAAACCGTGGCCAAGGAGCTTGCCGGCTCGGTGGTCATGGGTGCCGGCCAGTTCTGCACCAATCCCGGCGTGGTCATCGGCTTGCGTTCTCCGGCGTTCTCGACATTCATCGAGCAACTGACCGAGCAGATGGGCAGTCAGGCTCCGCAGACCATGCTCAACGCGGGTGGCCTGCGCAGCTATAGCAAGGGTGTGGAACATCTTCTGGCGCATCCTGGCGTGACACATCTGGCCGGCAAGCCTCAGGAAGGCAAGCAGGCTCAGGCGCAGTTGTTCAAGGCTGACGTCAGCCTGCTGCTGGACGGCGATCAGTTATTGCAAGAGGAAGTCTTCGGCCCGACCACGCTGCTGATCGAAGTCGCTGACGATGCGCAGTTGAAGGACGCGCTGCAAGCCTTGCGTGGTCAGCTGACTGCGACGGTGATCGGCGAGCCTGCGGACTTGAGCCAGTACAGCTGGCTGCAACCGATTCTCGAAGAGAAAGTCGGGCGCATTCTGTTCAACGGCTACCCGACCGGTGTCGAGGTCTGTGAAGCCATGGTTCACGGCGGTCCGTATCCGGCAACTTCGGACGCGCGCGGTACTTCGGTGGGCACCCTCGCCATCGACCGTTTCCTGCGCCCGGTCTGCTATCAGAACCTGGCGGACAGCCAGTTGCCACCCGCGTTGCAGAACGCCAACCCGCTGGGCCTGCGTCGTCTGGTCAATGGCGAATGGAGCGATCAACCTGTCGCTTGATAGCCGCCGGTTGAACCCGCAGCAAAGCAGCGCGACCTGATCAGGGTCGCGCTTTTTTTTGGAAAATATTTCTTTTTTGTGCCCGAATTCGCTTACAGCGGACCGGTTTTGTACCCGGACGACAGCACCATAGAAGTGCAAAACATGGGCTGTTCATAAAATAACCACACAGCTGTAAGCCACGTGTAACAAGGGTTTCAAAAAGTTACCCACAGACATACCCACGATTTCCGTGGACAACTTTTCATCGATTTCGGACCTTAAAAACCCTGAGCAGTGCAAGCGTAAATTTTTGACGGGTGCCTGCAATCCCGGTGTGATGGCATCTGTAATGGCCCACGAGGTCGCCTGACATAACCTTATGCACGTTTGGCGGTTGATTCGACAGGCTGTCCATAGTGAGATAGACCATTTATCGAGGCTCCCCTATGCAACAGCGTTGTAAAGTGGCCGTACTCGGCCTGGGTGCCATGGGTGCAGCCACTGCCTATCAGCTGGCAAAGGCCGGAGTCGATGTGATTGGCATCGACCGCTACGACCCTCCGCACACACAAGGCTCCAGTCACGGCGATACACGCATCACGCGGCTGTCGGCCGGTGAAGGTCCGCAATACCTGCCCTTGGTACGCAGCTCGCAGCGCATCTGGCGCGAACTTGAAGCATTGAGCGGCGAATCGCTGTTCGAGCAATGCGGTGTGCTGGTGATGACCTCAAGCCCGGCCTACGATCCCGAGGACGTCAACGACTTCACCCATCAGACCATCGCGCTGGCCCGTACTTATGGGGTGAAGCACGAGGTACTGGCGGCCGCAGCGATTCGCGAGCGCTTCCCTCAGTTCGCTCCTGTACTGGACAGCGCTATCGGCTATTTCGAACCCGAAGGCGGATTCGTTCGGCCCGAGCGCTGCATCGCCGTACAGCTCAAGCTGGCAAGGCAACATGGCGCGCGTTTGCTGACCCATGAAACGGTCACGCACTTACAGGCGCATGGCGATCAGGTACGAATCACCACCGACAAGGGCTCGATCATCGCCGACAAGGTCGTGGTCAGCGCGGGCATGTGGTCATCCGGGCTGCTCGGCGCACCGTTCAGCGACCTGCTGCGGGTGTGCCGGCAAAAGCTGTTCTGGTTCGAGTTGCAGCACGAGGCTGCCTTTGCTGCGCGGTCGCCAAGCTTCATCCTGAGTCACGGGCCGGGCGACGCCGATGTCAACTACGGCTTCCCGCCGCTGCCCGGTGAAAACAGCATGAAGGTCGCCACCGAGCAATACAGCGAGACGTCAGCGGCGGACCAGCTGGACCGTACCATCTCCGCGCGGGAAGAACAGGAAATGTTCCGCACCCAGGTGCAGGGCAGGATAGCGGGACTGACGCCAAAGGTGGTCAAGTCTTCGGTGTGCGCTTACACGGTCACGCCGGACTGCCACTTCATCATCGATGAACATCCGCACCTGAAAAATGTGACGGTGGTCTCGGCCTGTTCCGGCCACGGCTTCAAGCATTCGGCCGGGCTCGGACTGGCGCTGGCGCAGCGCTGTATTGATGGCGAGAGCGATATGGATCTCTCGGCCTTTTCATTACAACGCTTCGCCAGGCAGGCTTGATCAGCGCGCCACCACGAACGCCTCGTCGATGCGCGCCAGATCGGTGTCACGCAAGGTGCCCGCGTAGTAATGCAGTTTGATCCAGGCCATCAAATAGTCGTAACGGGCTTTTGCCAGATCGCGACGGGTACTGTAGAGCTGCTGCTCGGCGTTGAGGGCATCCAGGCTGATGCGCTCGCCACCCAGAATGCTCTGGCGGGTCGACTCGACCAGTGCCTGCGCCGAGATCAGCGCCTTCTGGTAGGCGCGCAACTTGCCCACCCCTGACGCACAGGCGTTGAACTGGCGACGCAGCTCGATCAGGGTTTCGCGGGTCTTGCCCTCCAGCTCGTATTCAGCCTGCTCGCGCTTGCTGTTGGCCTGGCGCACCGAGGCACTGGTGCCACCTCCGGCGTACAGCGGAAGACTGAGCTCGATGCCTATCGTGTTGGTGTCGTAACGCTGATTGTAGGTGTTGCCGCTGTCCGATTCATTCTGACGGATACTTGCGTAAGCATTCACCGTCGGCAGATGCCCCGCGCGATTGCGCTCCACCTCGTATCGCGCCACTTCCAGGGACTGACGTTGCGAAGCCAGAATCGGGCTGTTGGCCATCGCCAGCGCATGCCACTCGGTAAAGCTGGACGGCGCCAGGACCAACGCCTGAAAGCTGTCCCTCAACGGGTCCAGTTGCGTAACATCGATACTCGGCTCGCCCAGCAACGCGGCAAGCTCGCGCAAGGCCGCGTCCTGCTCATCGCTGGCTTCGATCTGCTCGGCAATCGCCAGTTCGTTGCGCGATTCGGCTTCGAGAATATCGGTGCGCGTGCCCTCTCCCTGCTCGAACATCTGTCGGTTCTGCGCGAACTGGCGTTCGAACGCCTGCTGCTTGGCACGCGCGATATTGATCTGGTCCTGGGCGAAGAGTGCCTGGGTGTAGAGGGTCAACACCCGCACCAGTAATTCCTGGCTCTTGCTGCGAAAGGTCTCGTCGGCAAACAGCGCCTGGGCCAGCCCCTTGCGGTAATTGGCGTACGCCTCGTAATCGATCAATGGCTGCTGAACCGTCAGGCTCGAACCAAAACTGTTGTAGTGGCGATGGTCAGTGGTGTCTTGAGCGCTGCCTTTGAGGGTCGCCTTGGAATCGTTGCGACCCTTGTTGTAGCTGTATGAAACGCGAGGCAACAAGCCGGCACGACCGATCACCCGGTTTTCCAGGCCTGCGTCGCGCTCCTTGAGTGCGCCCAGATAAACCGGGTCATTGCGAAGCGCCAGTTCATAGACCTGAAACGGGCCCATGGCCTGGCTCAAAGGTGCAATGCCCAGCAGGATGGCCGTCAGCAAAGCGGCTTTAAGGGGATGGCGAAACATCCTATTCCTCCGTCAACGCGGAGCCGGCACGGTCCAGCAAAGGTTTGAACAGATAATTGAGCAGCGAGCGTTCACCCGTGCGCACGAACATTTCAGCGGGCATACCGGGTTTGATCACCAGCCCGTTGAGTTTTTCCAGCGCCGCGTCGCCCACCGAGGTGCGCAGCACGTAATACGGCTGGCCGGTTTTTTCATCCTGCATCTGGTCGGCGGAAATCAGGCTCACTTCGCCGGAAACCCGTGGAGTGCGGCTTTGATTGAATGCAGTAAAGAGGATGTCGACCGGCAGATGGCTGGCGACCTTGTCGATCAGTTGCACCGGCAGCCGCCCTTCGACTTCCAGACGTGTACCCTGCGGGACGATTTCCAGCAGGGTTTCACCGGCACGCACCACAGCACCTTCGGTGTGCACGCCCAGATTGACGGCGATGCCATCAGCCGGCGCAAGGATTGCGCTGTGTTGCAGACTGAAACCGGCCGAGGCCAGTTGCTGCTCAAGGGTAAGCGCCTTGACCTGGGCATCGGCCCATTGGCTGCGCACCTCTTTCTGGTACTCCTCGCGCTGCTGCTGAAGGCGCAGGCGCGACTCGACGATACCTTGCTCTATACGTCCGGTTTCGCCTGCGTTTTGCGCCAGGCTCTGTTGCACCTGAGAAAGCTGACGCTGGAACTCCAGCAAGCGATTGCCGGGAATGAACCCGTTCTGCGCCAGCGGCTCCAGGTTACTCAGTTGCTTGCGTAGCGAATCAGCCTGAGCCAGCAAGTCCGAGCGGGCACGGCGCATGCCGGCGAGCTGCAGTCCGGCACCCTCGATACTCGCCTGCAAGCCGGATTGCTCGCGCGCCAGGGCCTGGCGTCGGCTGCTGAACAACTGCCGCTGCCCTTCAAGCACCAGCGCCAGCCGTGGGTCGGGATCTTGCCCCTGCCCGGCGGCAATCAGTTCTGCAGGAAAGCGCACCTCGTCAAGGTTGTCGCGCTCGCTTTGCCAGCGCGCCAGGCTGGCCCAGGCCATTCGATACTGGGCTCGCAGCGATTGCACGTCGGCTTCGACCTGAGTCTGATCAAGGCGAAACAGCGGCTCGCCCTCTTTCACCAATTGGCCTTCACTGACCAGAATTTTGCTGACCACACCGCCATCCAGCGACTGCACGGCCTTGCGCTTGCCAGAAACAACTACCGTCCCCTGCACGGCAATACCCTGATCCAGAGGAGCGAGACTGGCCCACAAAAAGAAGCTGCCCGCCCCTGCCAGCATGAGAATCCAGCCCGCGCGAACGAAGAACTGCACGCCGCGCTCCTTGCCCGGCACGGCGTAATGACTGTCGATAGGGCTGTTCATACGTCGGACTGCCTGTTCTGCGTGCCGTACTGACGGCTCATGGAAAGCCCGGCAGGTGCCGGGCGAGATTGCGATTGGGGGTGTGCTTGCGGTGCTTGCGCGGGTGAGGTCTGCCCGGACAAGGCCTGCAACACCTGAGCCGTGGCGCCGAATGCCTGCATGCGACCTTCGCTCAGCACCAGCAGACGATCGGTCTGGTTCAGAGACTGTGTGCGGTGGGTGACGAGCACAACGGTGCAGCCGCGGGTCTTGAGTTCAGCAATCGCCTGAGTCAGCGCCGCTTCACCTGCGGCATCCAGATTGGAATTGGGCTCATCGAGCACCACCAGTCGTGGATCGCCATACAACGCGCGGGCCAGCGCGACGCGCTGTTTCTGACCTCCGGACAAGCCAGCGCCATCATCGCCCAGCCGCGTGTCATAGCCCTGCGGCAGGCGCAAAATCAATTCGTGTACGCCCGCCAGTTGCGCGGCAGCAACCACAGCGCTCGCATCACCCTCGCGAAAACGCGCGATGTTTTCTGCCACGCTGCCGCCGAACAGCTCGATGTCCTGCGGCAGATAACCGATGTAGGGGCCCAGCGCCTCTCGGTCCCAGCGATGCATGTCAGCACCATCAAGACGTACCGTTCCGCCCAGCACTGGCCAGACACCGACCAACACGCGTGCCAGGGTCGATTTGCCGGAGCCGGATGCGCCCAGCACACCGAGCACTTCACCGGCCTGCAACTGGAAGCTCACTTGTTGAATGGTCGGCGACGTTTTGCCGGGAGGCGCAGCACTGACCTGTTCCGCGCTGATCTGACCGCGCGGTGCCGGCAGTGGCATGCGCGGCGCGGGCTCGGCGTAGGTCTTGAGCAACTGGTCGAGGCGCCCGTAAGCCAGGCGTGCAGAACTCCATTGTTTCCAGACGGCGATCAATTGATCGATGGGGCTGAGGACCCGCCCCATGAGGATCGAACCGGCGATCATCATGCCGGCGGTCATGTCTCCGTTTATCACCAGCAATGCGCCCAAGCCCAGCACCAGCGACTGCAGACACAGACGCAGGGCCTTGCTGATCGAACTGATCACCGCGCCAGTGTCACTGGCCCGGTTTTGCAGGGCCAGAAAGCGCCCATGCACATGGAACCAGCGGCGCCGCAACACTTCGAGCATGCCCATCGCCTGGATCGCCTCGGCCTGTTGCAGGTGTCGGGTCGCCAATTGTGCGGACTGCTGCGAGTAACCGCTGGCTTCGGCCAGCGGTTTGCGGGTCAGCCATTCGTTGAGGCAGGCCAGTCCGACCAGCAACACCGTGCCCACGCTGGCGAGCACGCCAAGCCAGGGATCGAAAAGGAAGATCACCGCCAGGTAGATGGGGAACCAAGGGGCGTCGAAGAACGCGAACAACGCCGGCCCGGTGAGAAACTGGCGGATGAAGGTCAGGTCACCCAGCGCCTGTCCGGCCTGACGCTGCCCGGCGTGCAGATTGCTCTCGAACGCGGCCTGATAGACGCGCAGATTGAAACGCTTTTCCAGCTCGCTGCCGATGCGGATCACCACAAAGCTGCGGATCATCTCCAGCAAGCCGATAAACGCAAAGAACCCGACTACCATCAGCGTCAGCATGGCCAGGGTGGTCTGGTTCTGCGACGTCAGTACGCGGTCATAGACTTGCAGCATGTAAATCGATGGGGCGAGCATCAATATGTTAATCAGGGCAGTGAAGCAACCAACCCCGATCAGGGCGCTCTTGTAATCCGCCAGTGCTTTGTACAACGGCGCAGGGTTGCCTTGGGAGGACATACTCATGGTTCTTCCTTGAAAGCCGCGTGGGCGGCCGGGCGACATCCTTGGGGATATTCATTTCGGACATTTTTTCGGTGCACGGACGGCGCCCTTTATTCGGCTACGCGCTCCAGCCTCAGAACCTGACCGCTCGGCAGGCTCGCCTCATAGCGCTGCTCTCCCATATGGTTGAAATGAATCAGTCGATTGCCCTCTTTGTCGGTCAAGGCGAGACCGTCAGGCGTCGGGAACCAACCGACTGGTGCTTCGTTCAGCCATTTGGTGGCGCAGGCGGTATCGCCGCCCAGTTGGGGCGCCTCGGGATTCAGCTGCAATTCGCAGGCTCGATCGGTTTGCGAATGAATAAAAAGGTGCCACCTGCCGCTGAGTTCAGCGGGGCTTGGCAGTTTCAGACTCATGGCCATGCATGCTCCAGAAAGGCTCACCAGCAGCGCAAGAGCGGCTGGAGCGAATTGAAAAAAACGGTTGAGCTTCATAAGGACGAACGTTCCAGATCATGGGCGGACCGATCGACTCGCCCATGATTTTTACCGGTTAAACGATGATGTCAGCAGCGACTGCCTGACCGACGGTACCGACCAGGAAATCGCCGATGCCCTGTCCGGTGAAGTCGATCGCCAGACTGCCCAGATTGCTGCTCTGGTTATAGTTGAGGATCGCCTCGCCAGCGTGGCCGCTGAATGCGTTGACGAACTGCAGCGCGCTCAGCGTGGAGATGGCCGATACGTCGATCTTGTCCTGACCGCTGACGAAATCACGAATCGTATCCTGGCCCGCACGGTTGGAGTCGGAGCTGGCGCCAAACACGAAGATGTCGGCACCCGCACCACCGGTCAGGCTGTCGGCGCCGCCACCACCGTAGATGATGTCGTTGCCGGCACCACCCTTGAGGTCGTTGGCGGCAGCATTGCCGATCAACAGGTCATTGCCCGAACCGCCCACCGCGTTTTCAACCACCACACCCTTGGCGATCGAAACGTTGCCCACCATGCCACCAACATCCGAGAACGACGCGGCATTGAGGTTGATCTTCTGGTTCTGGGTGAAGCCGGAGAAGTCGAGGGTATCCTTGCCCCCGCCATCCCACACCGAGAACACCACCTTGGAAGAGGCAGACGTGGCGCTGTAGAAATCGCGCCCGGCAGTGGAGTTGAACCCATAGACCGTATCACCGGCACGGGTGCTCATGTTCGCGCCATAGAGCTGCTGAACGGCAGTGATGTCATCCAGCAACGGTGCCGAAGAGTACGACGGAGCGCCGCCCTTGACGAAGTTCTGGTCAGTGTTGGACTCACTCCAGTAACTCATGACGCTGTAGCCACGGGTGTCTTCTGCGTAAGTGGCGTCCTTGTAGCTCGGATTGCCCTCGCCCGCGTTGTAGTCACCCGGGTGAGACAGGCCCAGGGTATGGCCGATTTCATGAGTAAGGGTCTGACGGCCGTAGTTGCCATTGTCCGGGGTGGTGTTGACCTTGTAACTGTTATCGACAAGGTACCAGGACTGGCCGTCAGTGCGGCTGTTGCCGCTGGGCAGGTAGGCAAAGGCTGCCCCGCCCGCGCTGCCGTTGCTGTAGTTACCGAAGGTCATATGCCCGTCGCCGCCGGAAGCCGCCTGGGTAAAGCTGACCTTGGCGACGTCTGCCCAGGATTGCATCGACAATACCGCCTGTGCTTTCTGCTGCGCGTTGAACGCACTGAAAGTCCCCAGCGAATTGTCGAACCCGGCAGGCTTGGCCGTCAGGAACGTGTAAGTGAGGTTGATGGTGCCGTTGCCATCGCGATCCGTCCAGGCGGCGTTGTCGCGAAGAATATAATCAGCGGCCTGATCGACCGAATACGAGGGCTTGCCATTGATCGTGAGGTTGCCGCCACGGTCATACTGGTGCGCGAACGCATTGATCTGGTCGAAAGAGGTGCTGGTAGCAGCGGAAAGTTGGATTGCAGCATTTTCTTTGACTTTCGTCATGACACTTCCTTGTTTGCTGTGTGACAGGTTAGGTACGACAGGACTCTCCCCTGTAGCGAGAGAGTCCAGTCACTCGCTTTGCGAAGCGTAAAATCGCGTTGCGTAACAAAACTGACACATCTTGAAATCTTGTGTCCAGCGCTGTTCGATGATGTCAAGTGGCCCCAAATGGGCAAGCACCTACAGCCATTGGGGAATCGCCTGATATTATTTTTTGTGATGACGAGATAGCCGATAAACGCCTGAGTAGACTGTAACAAGGTTGATAAATATGACTGATAGGTCAGGATTTTACGGTGCTGACGGAGCACGAATGCCATGGGGTCGTTACCCTCGCCAGCCAATTGCAGGGAACGGCACTTTCGCCAGCATTATCATTGGCCAAGGCTGACACTTTTGCGTACCTCAGAAACGCAAAAAGCCCCGACGAGTCGGGGCTTTTTTCAAGCAGAGCGGCCTTAGTAGTCAGGCCTTGTTGATCAGTCGTCGCGGCTCATGATGCCGAAGATCTGCAGCAGGCTGATGAACAGGTTGTAGATCGATACATACAGGCTGACCGTCGCCATGATGTAGTTACGCTCACCACCCTGAATGATCGCGCTGGTCTGGAACAGAATGCACACCGACGAGAACAGTACGAAGCCCGCGCTGATAGCCAGCTGCAGACCGCTGATCTGGAAGAACATGCCGGCCACTACCGCACCCAGCAGAACGAAGAAACCTGCGGTGATGAAACCACCCAGGAAACTCATGTCCTTGCGGGTAATCAGTACGTAGGCTGACAGGCCGCCGAATACCAGAGCCGTCATCGCAAAGGCGGAGCTGACCACTTCAGCACCACCGGCCATGCCCAGGTAACGGTTGAGGATCGGGCCCAGCAGGAAGCCCATGAAACCTGTCAGGGCGAAGGTCGACACCAGGCCCCAGACCGAATCACGCAGCTTGTTGGTCAGGAAGAACAGACCGTAGAAGCCGATCAGCACCACAAAAATGTTCGGGTAGCCGACGCGCATCTGCTGAGCGACGAATGCCATGACACCACTGAAAGCCAGTGTCAGGGCGAGAAGACCGTAAGTATTGCGCAGGACACGACTAACCTCGAGCTGGTCGGCCTGCATGCCGGTTTTAAGGCTGTAATCCTGTTCGCGCATGGCGAAACTCCTTGCTGTTGAAATGTTGAGTTGCAAAGATCATAACAGAGGCGCTGCAACTGGCTAGTCACAGAGTTTGACAGCTTGTTTCATTCCGGTATTATGGCGCCCGCAACGAAGTGGAGGTATGGCCGAGTGGTTTAAGGCAGCAGTCTTGAAAACTGCCGACTGTAACAGGTCCTAGAGTTCGAATCTCTATGCCTCCGCCATATTTGGCAGCGCAAAGCCCTGATTATTCAGGGCTTTGTCGTTTCTGGTGCCAACGAAACCCTCCCGCCTCCCCGCCTTGCGAGCTGACGTGCGCAACCTGATATATTGATGTCCAGACCGAATCAATCATCCTGGTTACGCAATGCCCATCAATTTCGACCTCAACGACCTCCAGGCATTTCGTGCCGTGGTCGAGAATGGCAGCTTCCGCAAGGCCGCTGAAACCGTACAGATCACCCAGCCTGCGCTCAGTCGGCGGATAGAAAAGCTCGAATCTGCGCTGAATGTGAAGCTGTTCGAGCGGACCACCCGCAGGGTCAGCCTGACCACGGTTGGCCGCGCATTTCTGCCTCAGGTCGAGCGCATTCTGGACGATCTGGACAGCGCATTGATGACCATCGACGGCGTCGGCTCCACGCGAATGGGCAGCGTGACGATTGCCTGCGTGCCTTCAGCCGCCTATTACTTCATGCCTCAGGTGATCAGCGCCTTCCACCAGCTGTTTCCGAAAATCAGAATTCGGGTCATGGACGCCAGCGCCAATGAGGTCAACAGTGCGGTTGCCTTGGGCGAAGCCGATTTCGGGGTGAGTTTCAGCGGCAATCTGGCGCCGGAAGTGGATTTCGAACTGCTGCTGCAGGAACGCTACGTGATGGCCTGCAGACGGGATCACCCGCTGGCAATGTGCGAAAGCGTCAGTTGGGAGGAGATGTACCGCCACGATTACATCGCCCTGGACATCACTTCAGGTAATCGTCTGGTGCTGGATCAGGCGCTGGCACCGTCGCGCCCGCATAAGGAAAGCATCTGCGAAACCCGCCATGTCACGACCATGATCGGCCTGGTGGAGGCCGGGCTTGGCGTGGCTGCGGTGCCGTCGATTGCCATGCCGATGACCGCTCACCCGTTTCTGGTGAGCGTGCCATTGGTTGCGCCCGAGGTGATGCGCAATGTGGGGCTGCTCAAGCGTCGTGGCAGGACCTTGACACCGGCAGCCCTCGAGCTGGAACAGCTGGTCAGGAAAATGCCGTCACGCTCAGCGGGGAACTGAATCCAGCCCGGTAGACTGCACCGTGGCCTGGACTTTCGGGGAGGCCAGGTAATCCAGCAAGGCCTTCGCCTCCTTCGGGTGCTCGGCATTGACCGGGATGCCCGCGGCATAACGGGTGACCGACTGAACGTCTTCCGGGATCTTCGCCACGAACGTCACGCCGGGAATCGGCAGCAGCTCGGCAACCTGTTGAAAGCCCACTTCGTAGTCGCCCTTGGCAACCACCGAAGCAACCGGGATGCGCTCGATCATCTTGCCCTTCGGCGCGAGTTCCTTCTCGATACCGAGCTTTTTGAAAAGCTCTTTTTCGATGTACACGCCACTGGCGCTGTCGGAGTAAGCCACCGACTTGGCCTTGAGCAAGGTCGCCTTGAGCTCACTGTCGGTGCCAATCGCAGGCTTGGCCGCGCCCTCTTTCACCACCATTCCGATCCGCGAGTCAGCCAGTTCGACCCGCGATGCCGGGTCTACCTTGCCTTGCTTGATCAGATCATCCAGCGCATAGCCGACCATGATCACCACATCGGCGTGCTCGCCACGGGCCAGACGATTCGGAATGGCCTCGGGCGCCTTGCCCATCGATGGGCCGAGAATGGTGTCCAGCGAGTCCCCGGAAGACGCCGCGTATTGCGGTCCGAGCAGTTTGTACGCAGCCGTAAAGCCGCCGGAGGTCATGACCTTGAGCTGTTCAGCCTGCGCCGCCGCACTGACCGCGATACAGCCGAGAAACAGCGCGGCCAATTGAGTTTTGTATAACGATTTCATAGTGATTTTCCTTGATTAAACAGCCAGTTGCGGGCGGGTCGAGATGTGCCGGTAGAGCACCAGTGTGGCACCCAGCGCACAGGCTGCAGCGAACGTCATCCAGTAAGCAGGTGCAGCCTTGTCGCCGGTGAGGTGGATCAACCAGGTCGAGATCGCCGGAGTGAAACCACCGAAAACCGCCGTCGCCAGGCTGTAGGCCAGAGAAAAACCGGCAACACGCACCTCTACCGGCATGATTTCCGTCAACGCTGGAATCATCGCGCCGTTATACAACCCGTAGAGGAACGAGAACCACAACAGCACTTCCAGCATATGAGCGAAGCTGGGCGCCAGGGCGAGGAAAGACAGCGCCGGGTAAGCACTGATGATGGTCAGCAGCGTCATCGCGACCAACAGTGGCTTGCGCCCGAAACGGTCGCTCAACATGCCGCCGACCGGCAGCCAGATAAAATTGGAGACACCGACCAGCAACGTCACCAGCAGCGCATCGGAGGTACTCAGATTGAGTACGGTTTTGCCGAATGTCGGTGCATAGATGGTGATCAGGTAAAATGTGGTGGTGGTCATCGCCACCATCAGCATTCCGGCAATCACCACGCGCCAGTTTTGCAGCAGCGTCGCGAACACCTGTCGCATGGTCGGACGGTGAGCGCGCGTGGCGAACTCTTCGGTTTCCTGCAGGCTGCGGCGCAGCAGGAAAATGAACGGGATGATCAGGCAGCCGATGGCGAACGGAATTCTCCAGCCCCAGTCAGCGACAGCAGCAGGTGCCATCCATTGGTTCAAGCCGTAACCCAGTGCAGCGGCGACAACAATAGCCACCTGCTGGCTACCTGACTGCCAGCTGGTATAGAAGCCCTTGCGGCCGGGTGTCGCCATCTCTGCCAGATACACTGAAACGCCACCCAACTCGGCACCGGCAGAGAAGCCCTGCAGCAAGCGGCCGACCAATACCAGGGCAGGCGCCCACAGGCCGATGCTCGCGTAACCGGGCACCAGAACGATCAGCAGCGTGCCACTGGCCATGATCGACAGCGTCACAATCAAGCCTTTGCGCCGGCCGACGTCATCGATGTAAGCGCCCAGAATCACGGCACCCAACGGACGCATCAGGAAGCCCGCACCAAAGACCGCGAAGGTCATCATCAGCGAAGCAAACTCACTGCTGGCCGGAAAAAAGGCGGAGGCGATCTGGGTGGCGTAGAAGCCGAACAGGAAGAAGTCGAATTGCTCGAGGAAATTACCGGAGGTAACCCGAAATACCGCGCCTGCCTTCGACCGGGAGGATTCTTTTCGTAATGAGGATGAGCCGTGCATCAGTGTTCTCCAGCGATCTTATTAGAGTGTTGTAAGCGCTTGTGAGGAAGGAGTCTGCCGGACACACTTTGAAACGATAAGTGCTATGTTTTCATCGATTGATGCCTAGTGGGCATCAATCCAGGCGCAAACCGTTGCATCCCGGCCCAGCGCTTGCAGGTCAACACGCGCCAAACTCACACGCCAGCCCTTGAATTCTTTATCATTGCGCATGTTTTGTTGGCAGAGCCGATCATGAAATTCGCCATCTCCCTTTTTTCCGCCGCCCACGCGCCCTCCTCTCGGCGAGCCTTGCAGTTCGCCAGGGCGGTGCTGGCAGGCGGGCATGAAATTGTCCGGTTGTTCTTCTACCAAGACGGCGTACACAGCGCGTCGGCCAACGTCGTAACGCCGCAGGACGAGCAGGATATGGCACTGCAGTGGCGTGACTTCATCGTCGAGCACAAGCTGGACGGCGTGGTGTGCATTGCCGCCGCGTTGCGTCGCGGTGTGCTCGACACGCAAGAGGCCGAGCGTTATCAGCGGCCGGCGGCAAACCTGCGCGAGCCATGGGAATTGTCCGGGCTGGGCCAGTTGCACGATGCCGTGCAATCGGCTGATCGCCTGATCTGCTTCGGAGGGCCATGAGATGCCCAGGTCACTATTGGTTGTCAGCCGTCAGTCGCCGTGGTCCGGTCCAGGTGCCCGCGAAGCACTGGATATCGTACTGGCGGGCGGGGCATTCGATCTGTCGGTAGGCCTGCTGTTTCTGGACGACGGGGTTTTTCAGTTGTCGCCACAGCAGTCGCCCGACGCCCTGCAACAGAAAGACCTGACCGCAAACCTGAAAGCCCTGCCGATGTTCGGTGTCGAAGACCTTTACGTCTGCGGACAGAGCCTGGCCGAGCGCGGCATCTCTCCTGGCGTATTGAGCGAAGAGATGAGCCAATTGACTACGCGCGCGGAATTGTCAGCGCTTTTTGACCGGTACGACGAGGTGATCACAATCTGATGGCTACTTTGCACGTTCTCTCTCACTCGCCGTTTGCCGACACCCGGCTGGACAGTTGCCTGCGCTTGCTGGGCAAGGATGATGGCGTACTGCTCTGTGGCGATGCCACCTATGCGCTGATGCCATCCAGTGCGCAGCTCAAAGACCTTCAGTCGTTGGTCGACTCATCGCAACTGTTCGCCCTCGACGAAGACATTAGCGCACGCAATCTACCCCTCCCCGCCGGAGTCAACAGCATCGATTACCCGGCGTTCGTGGAACTGTCGTTGCGCTTCGACAAGGTCAATACCTGGTTATGAAACAGTTGAACATTGACGGGCGCAGCATCGAACTGGACAAGGATGGTTTTCTGCAAGACCTCAGCGACTGGTCGCTGGACGTCGCCCACGCCCTGTCCGCCGAGGAAGGTATCGAGCTAAGTGCAGAGCACCTTGAAATCCTCGAACTGCTGCGCGGCTTTTACGCCGAGTTCCAGCTTTCGCCCGCGACGCGGCCGCTGATCAAATACACCGCGCTGAAGCTGGGTGCGGAAAAAGGCAACAGCATGCACCTCAACCGCCTGTTCAACGGCACTCCCGCCAAACTCGCCGCCAAGCTGGCGGGCCTGCCAAAACCGACCAATTGCATATGAATGATTACGCTGCGCTTGTCACTGAAACACCTGAAGAACATCCTTTTGCGACCTTCGTTCGCATTTTGGGCAAAGGCAAACGTGGCGCGCGCAACCTGACTCGCGAGGAAGCACGGGAAGCCATGGGCATGCTGCTCGATGAAAAAGTCGAGGACACCCAGCTCGGGGCTTTTCTGATGCTGCTGCGCCATAAGGAAGAAAGCCCCGAGGAGCTGGCGGGGTTTACCGAAGCGGTGCGTGAACGTCTCAACGCTCCCGCCATGCAGGTCGACATCGACTGGCCGACCTACGCCGGGAAAAAACGTCATCTGCCCTGGTATCTGCTGGCAGCCAAATGCCTGGCGCAAAACGGCGTCAGGATCCTCCTGCACGGCGGCGGCGCGCATACCGCAGGGCGTCTGTACACCGAGCAGTTGCTGGACCTGCTGAAGATCCCGCTGTGCCGCAACTGGTCAGCGGTCAAGACCTCGCTTGAGCAAGAACATCTGGCGTTCATTCCGCTCGCCGACTGGGCACCGCAGTTGCAACGCATGATCGATCTGCGCAACACGCTGGGGCTACGCTCGCCCATTCATTCGCTCGCACGCATTCTTAATCCGCTGCAAGCGCGCTGCGGCCTGCAAAGCATTTTTCACCCAGGCTATCAAAGCGTGCATCGCGATGCCAGCAGCCTGCTCGGCGACAACGCCATCGTGGTCAAAGGTGATGGCGGCGAAATCGAGATCAACCCTGACACCATCAGCCACCTGTACGGCACCACCGGCGGTCAGCCGTGGGATGAAGAATGGCCAGCGCTCTCACCGCGCCGCCACGTAAAACCGGCGACGCTCGACCCGCAGCAACTGCTGGCCTTGTGGCGAGGAGAGATCGAAGACAGTTACCCGCAATTGGCATTGATATCGACCATGGCGCTCGCCTTGCGCGGCCTGGGCGCTGATCGTGACGAAGCCTTCGCCAAAGCGCAGGTGTTCTGGGATCGCCGCGACACGAATCTATGACCCATCGGCCTTTCGACGATGAAAGGCCATAATCCAGTCGAACCGATGCACCTGCGCTGACCTCCAAGCTCTATCACCTGGAAATGGGAGTCAGACATGGGCCTTCTGGTCGAAGGACACTGGCAAGACCAGTGGTACGAAAGCAGCAAAGATGGCGCATTTCAGCGCGAAAATGCTCAGCGACGCAGTTGGGTCACCCCCGATGGACAGCCGGGACCGTCAGGTGCAGGCGGGTTTGCTGCGCAGGCGGGCCGCTATCACCTGTACGTGTCTCTGGCTTGCCCGTGGGCACACCGCACGCTTATTTTGCGCAAGCTCAAGGGCCTGGAAAGCCTGATCGATGTTTCGGTGGTCAGTTGGCTGATGCTGGAAAACGGCTGGACCTTCGATCAGCAGAAAGGCTCCAGCGGCGATGCACTGGATGACCTGCAGTTCCTTCACCAGCGCTACACCGCCGACGACCCTCGATACACCGGCCGCGTCACCGTTCCGGTGCTGTGGGACAAGCAGCAGCAATGCATCGTCAGCAACGAATCTGCGGAAATCATCCGCATGTTCAACTCCGCATTCGACGAGCTGACCGGCAATACGCTGGATTTCTACCCGCAAGCGTTACGCGCGAGCATTGACGAGCTCAACGAGCAGATCTACCCGAAGGTCAACAACGGCGTGTACCGGGCTGGTTTCGCCACCTCGCAGGGCGCGTATGAGGAGGCGTTCGACGATGTGTTCGCTGAACTGGACGTGCTGGAAAACCTGCTCGGCGAAAAGCGCTACCTGACAGGCAAACACCTCACTGAAGCCGACATACGCCTGTTCACCACCATCGTGCGCTTCGATTCGGTGTATTACAGCCACTTCAAATGCAACCTGCGGCGCATCGCGGACTACCCCAATCTCAGCAACTGGCTACGCGAGCTGTATCAGTGGCCGGGAATCGCAGAGACAGTGAGTTTCGAGCACATCAAAGGGCATTACTACGGGAGCCATCGCACCATCAACCCGACCGGCATCATACCGAAGGGGCCAGCACTCGATCTGCAGGCAGATCACGATCGTGAGCGACTTTCCGGTGAAGGTGTATGGAGCAACTGAAGTATCCGGAGAAGTGGTGGATAGCCCGGACGGGCTACCCACCAATGGCATCAGAGAGTCGCCTGAGCGCCCTCGAACCACGCCAGCTTTTCACGCAATTTGACCACCTCACCAATGATCACCAGCGTCGGCGCATGAACATCATGCTCGGCGACCAGTTGCGGCAAGTTTGCCAAGGTACCCGTGAACACACGCTGATTGACGGTGGTGCCCTGCTCAACCAGCGCAGCAGGCGTGTCGGCAGAGCGACCGTGCCGGATCAATTGCTCACAGATAACCGGCAAACCGATCAGCCCCATGTAAAACACCAGTGTTTGCGCAGGCGCTACCAGGTCTGACCAGGGCAGATCTGTCGTACCGTTTTTCAAGTGCCCGGTGATGAAGCGCACCGATTGCGCATGATCACGGTGCGTCAACGGTATACCCGCATACGCCGCGCAACCGCTGGCAGCGGTGATGCCAGGCACCACCTGAAACGGAATGCCATGCGCCGCCAGCTCTTCGATTTCCTCGCCGCCACGGCCGAAGATAAACGGATCCCCGCCCTTCAGACGCACCACTCGCTTGCCCTGTTTTGCCAGTGCCACGAGTTGCTGGTTGATCTGCTCCTGCGGAACGGCATGCTCCGCACGGCGTTTGCCAACGTAAACACGCTCGGCATCACGACGGCACAGGTCAAGAATCGTTGGCGCGACCAGGCGGTCATACAGCACCACATCCGCCTGCTGCATCAGGCGCAAGGCGCGAAAAGTCAGCAAATCCGGATCACCGGGACCCGCACCCACCAGATAGACCTCACCGGTCTCAGAAGGCGGCTCGCCGGCAATCTTGGCGATCAGCATACGTTCGGCTTCAGCACCCTGCCCGGCCAGCTGGCGGTCGGCAATGGCGCCCTGAAAAACATCCTCCCAGAACGCTCGGCGCTGCTGCACATTCGGAAACAGGCCTTTGACCTGATTGCGAAAGCGCGCAGCCAGTCCGGCGAGCTGCCCATAGCTGGAGGGAATCCAGGTTTCCAGCTTGGCGCGAATCAAACGTGCCAGCACCGGCGCATCGCCGCCACTGGACACGGCGATCACCAGCGGCGAGCGGTCGACGATGGCCGGGAAGATCACCGTACACAACGCCGGGGCGTCGACTACGTTGACCGGAACGCAACGCAAGCGGGCATCGCGGGACACCTGAGCATTGAGCGGCTCATCGTCCGTCGCCGCAATGATCAGCACGCAACCATCGAGGTCGCATTCGCTGTATCCGCGCAGGATCATCTCACCGCCGCTCTGGACAACCAGTTGGCTCAGTTGTGCCTCGACTTCCGGCGCAACCACGCGCAGCACTGCACCGGCGTCGGCAATCAGGCGTGATTTGCGCAGGGCAATTTCACCGCCGCCAACCACCAGCACCCGGCTGCCACGCAGGTTATGGAACAGCGGCAGAAATTCCATTTAACCGATGACCTCAAGGCCGCCCATGTACGGCTTGAGCACCTCAGGCACACGAATCGAACCGTCCGCCTGCTGATAGTTCTCCAGCACTGCCACCAGTGTGCGACCTACCGCCAGGCCCGACCCGTTGAGGGTATGGACCAGCTCCGGCTTGCCGGTTTCCGGGTTGCGCCAGCGAGCCTGCATGCGCCGCGCCTGGAAATCACCGCAGTTGGAGCAGGAAGAGATTTCGCGATATTTGTCCTGGCTCGGAATCCAGACTTCCAGGTCGTAGGTCTTCACCGCACTGAAACCCATATCGCCGGTGCACAGCGCCAGCGTGCGATAAGGCAGTTCAAGCAGTTGCAGCACACGTTCGGCGTTGCCGGTCAGCGACTCGAGCGCGGCCATGGAGTCGTCAGGCGCAACGATCTGGACCATCTCGACCTTGTCGAACTGGTGCTGGCGAATCATGCCGCGGGTATCACGCCCGGACGCGCCCGCTTCACTACGGAAGCAAGGGGTGTGGGCAACAAACTTGAGAGGCAGCTGTTTGGCATCGAGAATTTCACCCGACACGATATTGGTCAGCGATACTTCGGCAGTCGGGATCAGGTACAGATCGGCTTCGCCTTCGCGGGAGATCTTGAACAGGTCTTCCTCGAACTTGGGCAACTGACCTGTGCCCTGCAACGCTGGAGCCTGCACCAGATACGGCGTGTAGGTCTCTTCATAGCCGTGCTCGTTGATGTGCAGATTGATCATGAACTGTGCCAGGGCACGGTGCAGACGCGCGATCGGGCCACGCAGCAGCGCAAAGCGCGCGCCGGACAGCTTGGCGGCAGTCTCGAAATCCAGCCAGCCGAACTTCTCGCCCAGCGCAACGTGATCCTTGACCTCGAAATCGAAATGCGTCGGCGTACCCCAGCGACGCACTTCGACGTTGCCCTCTTCGTCGGCACCGACCGGCACGGATTCGTGAGGCAGGTTCGGGATGCTCAGCACCAGCGCATCCAGCTCGGCCTGAATGCCGTCCAGCTCGACCTTGCCTTCGCTCAGCTCGTTGCCCATGCGCTCGACATCAGCCATCAACGGCGCAATATCTTCGCCGCGCTGCTTGGCCTGACCAATGGATTTGGAACGTGCATTGCGCTCGGCCTGCAGCTGTTCGGTGCGGGTCTGCACCACCTTGCGCTGGGCTTCCAGCGATTCAATGCGCGCCACATCCAGTGTGAAACCACGGGAAGCCAGGCGATCCGCTACGTCCTGAAGTTGAGTACGTAACAGTTTGGAATCGAGCATATCGTTCTCTCGTCTATCAAAGTCTGGTCAGGGACAGGCCAGCCCAGGTTGCGAGCAGCCCGCCGAATACGCTGATACCGGCATAGCCGAGGGCCAGCGGTACCTGCCCGCTTTCCAGCAGGCGCAGCGTATCCAGTGAAAAGGATGAAAAGGTCGTCAGACCGCCTACAAAGCCGACAAGCAAGCCGGCACGAATTTCGATGGGCACTTCCGGACGCAGCAGAAACAGTCCGTACAGTACACCGATGATCAGACACCCGACGATGTTGACCGCCAGCGTCGCCGCGTAAAAATAACGTGGCCAGTTGGCGCTGACCCAGGTGCCAGTCGCAAAGCGCAATAATGTACCAGCGATCCCGGCAATCGACACCGCAAGAATAGTCTGAATCATCACTTTCTCCGCTTACGAGGGCTGGCATCGTCCAATGCGTTCAGATGCCTGAGCTTTTCGCCGATCTTGAGTTCCAGACCGCGAGGTACGGGCTGGTAATACTGCCGCGGCTCCAGCTCGTCTGGAAAGTAGTCTTCGCCAGCCGCATAAGCATCGGGCTCGTCATGGGCATAGCGATATTCTTCACCGTAACCGAGCTGCTTCATCAGCTTGGTAGGCGCATTGCGCAAGTGCAGCGGAACCTCCAGCGAACCGTGCTCGCCCGCTTCACGCATGGCCGCCTTGAACGCCATGTAGACCGCGTTGCTTTTCGGCGCGCAGGCGAGATAGACAATGGCCTGCGCGACCGCCAGTTCACCCTCGGGACTGCCGAGGCGTTCCTGTACATCCCAGGCGGACATGCACAACGGCAGCGCACGAGGATCGGCATTACCGATGTCTTCACTGGCCATGCGCACCACGCGGCGCGCCAGATACAGCGGATCACAGCCGCCGTCGATCATCCGCGCAAACCAGTACAGAGCCGCATCGGGATTGGAACCGCGAATCGACTTGTGCAGCGCCGATATCTGGTCGTAGAACGCCTCGCCGCCCTTGTCGAAGCGGCGTCGACTGTCACCCAACAGGCTCTGCAGCAGCCCGACATCGATTTCGCTGCCGTCTTCGGCCAGATCCGAGGCGTTCTCCAGCAGGTTGAGCATGCGCCGACCGTCGCCATCGGCGGCGGACATCAGAATCGCAAACCCCTCATCGCTCAGGGTCAGCTGCCGCTTGCCCAGCCCGCGCTCTTCGGTCAGGGCACGGTTGACCAGCTTGCGCAGCGCCGCCTCGTCCAGGCTTTTGAGCACGTAGACACGCGCCCGGGACAACAGGGCGTTGTTGAGTTCGAACGACGGGTTTTCGGTGGTTGCGCCGATAAAGATCAGCGTGCCGTCCTCGACGTAAGGCAGGAAGGCATCCTGCTGTGACTTGTTGAAGCGGTGCACTTCGTCGACGAACAGGATAGTGCGCTTGCCGTACTGTCCGGCCTGTTGACGGGCGACTTCGACGGCCTGGCGGATTTCCTTGACCCCGGCGAGCACTGCCGAAACCGTCTCGAAGTGCGCGTCCGACACTTTGGCCAGCAGCTTCGCCAGGGTGGTCTTACCGACGCCGGGCGGGCCCCAGAAAATCATCGAGTGCAGTGCGCCCTGCTCCAGCGCCTCACGCAGCGGCTTGCCGTGGGCAAGCACATGTTCCTGACCGACATATTCATCCAGGTTGGTAGCACGCAAACGTGCAGCCAGAGGCTGAGCTATCGGTTCGCGGCTGAACAGATCCATGGTCAGAAATCGGCCCTTTTATTCTTGAATGACATCAGCGCCCTTGGGAATCTGAAACTGAAACTTGCTGGCTGCGATCGACTCGTTGGCCTTGACCCCGGTGAACAGGATATTGGTGCGCTGACCCACACTATCGATCAACTGCATGTCGTTGATGATACCGTTGCGAAACGACAGGCGCAGGCTGTCGAACAGCGTGTCCTTGGTCTTGGGCTTGAGCACGAAATCGATCACGCCACCCGCCTCTTTCGCGGTGATGTCGAAGCTTTCGCTGATCTTCGACACATCACCGGACAACAGCAAGGCTGGAGTCTGGGTCAGGCGCTGGTCGAGCTTCTTGATCGTGACCTGCTCCAGATCAGGGTCCCACAGCGAGACTTTCTTGCCGTCCGAGACCATCAACTGTTCCTGTGGCGCATCGGTATGCCAGTTGAACAGGCCTGGGCGTTGCAGCGCCATTTCGCCGGTGGTTTCCTGCAACTGGGTACCGCCACCGTCCAGCGTCAGTTGCGAGAAACGAGCGGTCAGGGTCTGGGATTTCTCCAGCAACTGAGTCAGGCGCGCCACGTCTTTGCTGTCGGCATGGGCGGGGATCATGGAGAAGGTCAGTGCGGTGGCCAACAGCATGCGGATAAGGCGCATTGGATTCCTCTTTGAAGTCGATGATGATGCGACAGCGTGACATGCACGCCGTCGCCGCAATACGGGGTGATAAAAATCAGTCGCGCACCGGCCCGGGGGCCAGGACTTCGCGCGAACCGTTGGTATTCATGGAGGTCACGACCCCTGCCATTTCCATCGCTTCGATCATGCGCGCTGCGCGGTTATAGCCGATTTTCAACTTGCGCTGTACGGCAGAAATCGAGGCGCGACGGCTTTCCAGCACGAACTTGACGGCCTCATCGTAAAGCGCGTCGCTTTCGCTGTCTTCACTGCCTTCGCCGCCACCGCCATCAAAGCCGCTGCCGGGCTCTTCGACGCCAGCGAGAATATCGTCGTTGTAGTCCGGGGAACCTCGCAGCTTCCAGGCTTCTACCACACGATGCACTTCTTCATCGGAAACGAACGCGCCATGCACACGGATCGGCAGGCTGGTGCCCGGCGGCATGTACAGCATGTCACCGTGGCCCAACAGTTGTTCGGCGCCACCCTGGTCGATGATGGTCCGCGAATCGATCTTGCTCGACACCTGGAACGCCATACGCGTCGGAATGTTGGCCTTGATCAGACCGGTGATCACATCCACCGACGGACGCTGGGTCGCGAGGATCAGGTGAATCCCCGCCGCACGCGCCTTCTGGGCGATACGCGCGATCAGCTCTTCGACCTTCTTGCCGACGATCATCATCATGTCGGCGAACTCGTCCACCACCACTACGATGGTCGGCAGCTTGCTCAGCAGCGGCGCTTCGTCATGAATGCTTTCGCGCTTGTACAGCGGATCGGCAAGCGGCTCGCCGGCATCCTGAGCTTCCTTGACCTTCTGATTGAAGCCGGACAGGTTACGTACGCCCATCTTCGCCATCAGCTTGTAGCGGCGCTCCATCTCGGCAACGCTCCAGCGCAAGGCGTTGGCGGCGTCCTTCATGTCAGTGACCACCGGACACAACAGGTGCGGAATACCTTCGTAGATGGACAGCTCGAGCATTTTCGGGTCGATCATGATCAGCTTGGCGTCTTCCGGGCCGGACTTGAACAGGATCGACAGGATCATGGCGTTCACACCCACCGATTTACCGGAACCGGTCGTACCGGCCACCAGCAGGTGGGGCATCTTCGCCAGATCGGTAATCACCGGCTTGCCACCGATATCGTGGCCCAGCGCCAGGGTGACGGGCGACTTGGCGTTATCGTATTCGGGTGTGGACAACACCTCGGAGAAACGCACGATCTGGCGGTCTTCGTTAGGGATCTCGATACCGACGGTGGTCTTGCCCGGAATCACCTCGACCACACGAACGCTGGTCACGGCGAGCGAGCGCGCAAGGTCCTTGGCGAGGTTGGAAATGCGGCTGACCTTGACGCCGGCAGCTGGCTGGATCTCGTAGCGAGTAATTACCGGACCGGGATGGATGGAGTCTACCGACACCTCCACACCGAATTCCTTGAGCTTGATTTCCAGCAAATGACCGACGGCCGCCAGAGACTCCGGGGAATAGTTGAGCTGCTTCTTCTCTGCCGGGTCGAGGATGGAAATCGGAGGCAGCGTGCCTTCCACTGCGCTGTCCACGAACAGCGGGGCCTGCTTTTCCTTCATGACGCGCTTGCTGGGCTCTACAGGCTTCGAAGGCGCTGGCGCGATGACCGCAGGCACGTGCTTTTCGCGCTCGGTCATGTGTTTGCTCAACGACGCTTCACGCTCCACCAGGCGCTCTCTGGCCTTGGCCTGCTCGCGACGATCGGGCGCCACAGGCGCCACCACATCGTTGACACGCATGTCCACCTCACGCAACTGCGCAACCATCTGCTTGCGCTCGGCACGGGCGGTCCACCAGCGGTTCGCAGCGCCTTGAAACAGTTCGAACAGATCGAGGGTGATCTTGCCGGTGACATCCATCACCTTGAACCAGGACAGGTCGGTAAACACCGTCAGGCCGAACAGAAACAGGGCAATGAACAGCAAGGTGCTGCCTTGAATATTCAGGGCTTTCTTGGCCAGATCGCCGAGCACTTCGCCCAGCACACCGCCTGCCGAACCGGGGAAACCGGCCGAAAAATGGAAGTGAATATGCGCCAGCGCAGCACCCGCGAGGATCAGAAACACCAGTCCGATCAGACGCCAGGAAAACAGCCAGCCGCTCCATTGCCAAGGCTCATGGCGATGGCGAAACACCTGCCAGGCCTTGATCGCCAGCAACAGTGGGAAGATGTAGGCGAAGTAGCCCAGAACCATGAACAGAATATCGGCACAGAACGCACCTGCACGCCCTGCGGCATTCTGAACCTGCGCCGCATTGCTGCTGGTGTGGCTCCAGCCGGGATCGCTCTGATCGTAGGTCAGCAAGGCCATCATCAGATACAGGCACAGTGCGCCAAAGGCGATCAGGGCCCCTTCCTTGAGCCGGTAGTGCAATTGCTGCCGCCAAAGCGGGACAGCGCTGGGTGCGGGGGTGGATTTCTTCAAAACGCTTTATTTCCTGCGCGGTAGCGCGAACATCTCGTTGATTGACCAGAAACGGCTGTCGGACGGCACTGACGGCTCCCGAATGGACAGGGAGCGCAGACAGCGGGAAAGCCTGTCGACAGACGCTTGAATGATAACGCCCAAAACAGGCATTGTACGGCTTTACAGCCACTTGAGTCTGTACGAAAACACACCATCTCCACTTCAGACGGTCACGCAAGACACAACATGCTTTCACCTTCACTGATGATGTTCAATTTGAGCATGCATTACGTTTTGTGACAAAGGCTTATGGCGTGTTTCTATCAACGGCCCGCAACTTGAACGACCATACGACCGCTGCGAGGCTCGCGCCCTACCGCATGCACAAGGTACGCGCCATAATGACAACCGCTTGTGACCACGCCTGTCGCACAGAGTTGCACTTACAGACAGGTGCGCCCTCCCCTTCCGCAAAGTTGTGATGCCATGCTGACCTGGTTGAACCGCAACAGCCTCGATTTTCCGCCACTGGAAAAAGCCCTCCGCGAACCCAACGGCTTGCTTGCCGCAGGCGGAGACTTGTCGGCCGATCGCCTGATCAGCGCCTATCGACACGGCTGCTTTCCCTGGTTTCAGGACGGTCAGCCGATTCTCTGGTGGTCCCCCGATCCGCGCACTGTGTTATTTCCCGAAGAACTGCACGTCTCGCGAAGTCTTGGCAAGGTTCTGCGCCAGTTGCGCTATCGGGTGACCTTCGATCAGGACTTCGCCAGCGTGATCACGGCCTGCGCCGCCCCTCGCAGTTATGCCAACGAAACCTGGATAACCGGCTCGATGCAGGAGGCCTATATCGAGCTGCACCGCCGTGGACATGCGCACAGCGTCGAGGTCTGGGATCAGGATGAGCTGGTCGGTGGGCTTTATGGCTTGGCAATGGGCCAGCTGTTTTTCGGCGAATCGATGTTCAGCCGGGCAGATAACGCCTCCAAGGTCGGCTTTGCCACCCTGGTAGAGCATTTGACTGAATGGGGATTTGTGTTGATCGACTGCCAGATGCCCACTCAGCATCTGCACAGCTTCGGCGCGCGCGCCATTCCTCGGCAGACTTTCGCCGATTACCTGTCCCGCCATCTTGATCAGCCGACCGACGCTGACTGGTCAGCTAGGCGAGTTTGACAGGCTGGCATACACTCATGGGTAAGGATTCACCATTAGGCGACGACCATGACAGAGCTGGCGAGGCTGAAGTTTTATGCCACTCAACCGCACACCTGCAGTTACCTGCCCGAAGAGCAGGCGACGACCCTGTTTCTGGACCCCAGCCAGCCGATGGATGTACAGGTCTATGCCGACCTGTCTGACATGGGTTTTCGCCGCAGCGGTGATCACCTTTATCGCCCGCACTGCCAGAACTGCAGCGCGTGTGTACCCGCACGCATTCCGGTAAGCCTCTTCGTTCCCGACCGTCAGCAAAAACGTATTCTGAAACGCAATGCCGACATTCAGGTGCAAAGCGCCAAACCTGTTTTCACTCAGGAATACTTCGATCTTTATCAGCGTTATATTGAACAACGGCACGCTGACGGCGACATGTTCCCGCCGAGCCGGGAGCAATTTTCGACATTTCTGGTTCGCGACCTGCCTTTCTCGCGCTTTTACGAATTTCGTGTCGATCAACGTCTGCTGGCAGTTGCCGTCACCGACCTGCTGCCCAACGGGCTTTCGGCAGTCTATACGTTCTACGAACCCGATGAAGAACGCCGCAGTCTGGGCCGTTACGCCATTTTGTGGCAGATCGCCGAAGCGGCCAGGCTGCAACTGCAGGCGGTGTACCTCGGCTACTGGATCAAGAACTGCAAAAAGATGAATTACAAGACTCAATATCGCCCCATCGAGCTGCTCACCAATCAAAGATGGGTCACTCTGTATTGAACCCCTTGGCTTAAACTGGTTTTTTCGGGCACAATGCACGCCGCTTTTGCCTGGCGCCACTTGCACCGGGCCACTCATTTGTATACCGAGGGCTTTACTGCATGTCGAAAGAAGACAGCTTCGAAATGGAAGGCACTGTCGTCGACACCCTGCCCAACACCATGTTTCGCGTGGAGTTGGAAAACGGGCACGTCGTAACCGCGCATATCTCCGGCAAGATGCGCAAGAATTACATCCGTATTCTGACCGGTGACAAAGTGCGTGTAGAGCTGACGCCCTACGACCTGAGCAAAGGGCGCATCACCTACCGCGCTCGCTAAACAGGCATTAACGAAAACGCCCGGCATAAGCCGGNTTTACAATCGATGTCCTCGACGTGCCCCGCATCCGTCAATGATGCGGGGCGAGGCGTCGGCTATCAGGCCATTTCTGCCGTGGTTTCGAAATCGAAGGTGATCTCGCCATCCTTGATATCGATGTGAACCACGCCGCCATGTTCTGACAGTTCGCCGAACAGGATCTCTTCGGCGAGAGGCCGTTTGATCTTGTCCTGAATCAGGCGAGCCATCGGTCTGGCACCCATTGCCGCATCGTAACCACCCTGCGCCAGCCAGCTTCTCGCCGCCTCGGACACTTCGAGCAGTACGCGCTTGTCTTCCAGCTGGGCCTGAAGCTCGGTGAGGAACTTGTCAACCACGCTCTTGATGACTTCGTGGCTGAGGCGACCGAACTGAATGATGGTATCCAGACGGTTGCGGAACTCTGGCGTGAAGCTCTTCTTGATCACTTCCATCGCATCGGACGAGTGGTCCTGATGCGTGAAACCGATCGAAGCGCGCGCAGCAGACTCAGCCCCGGCGTTGGTGGTCATGATCACGATCACATTGCGGAAGTCCGCCTTGCGCCCGTTGTTGTCGGTCAGCGTACCGTGGTCCATCACCTGCAGAAGCAGATTGAAGACTTCCGGGTGAGCCTTTTCGATTTCATCGAGCAACAGCACACAATGTGGCTGGCGGGTAATGGCCTCGGTCAGCAGACCGCCCTGGTCGAAACCGACGTAACCCGGAGGCGCACCGATCAGACGGGAAACAGTATGCCGCTCCATGTACTCGGACATGTCGAACCGGATCAACTCGACGCCCAGTGCCTTGGCCAACTGACGCGCCGCCTCGGTCTTGCCGACGCCCGTAGGACCGGCGAACAGGAACGAACCGACCGGCTTGTCAGGCGACTTGAGGCCTGCACGGGACAGCTTGATCGCAGTCGACAACGAATCGATGGCCGCATCCTGCCCGAAGACAGTGAGCTTGAGATCGCGCTCCAGGTTACGCAGCAGTTCCTTGTCGGAGCTGTTGACGTGTTTTGGCGGAATGCGCGCGATCTTGGCGACAATGTCTTCGACCTGAGGCACATCGATGCGCTTGACGCGCTGCTCGACAGGCTGCAGACGCTGATAGGCACCCGCCTCATCGATCACGTCAATGGCCTTGTCAGGCATATGACGATCATTGATGTAGCGCGAGGCGAGCTCGGCGGCGGCGCGCAGGGCTTCGTCGCTGTATTCGATGCTGTGATGCTGCTCGAAACGGCTTTTCAGGCCGCGCAGGATGCCGATGGTGTCCTCGACCGAAGGCTCGGAAACATCGACTTTCTGGAAGCGACGCGCCAAGGCACGATCCTTCTCGAAAATCCCGCGAAATTCCTGAAAGGTCGTCGAACCGATGCAACGGATCTCGCCGGAAGACAGCAGCGGCTTGAGCAGGTTGGAAGCATCCATTACCCCGCCGGACGCTGCGCCAGCACCGATGATCGTGTGGATCTCGTCAATGAACAGGATCGCCTGAGGACGCTTGCGCAGTTCATTGAGCAACGCCTTGAAGCGCTTCTCGAAATCGCCGCGGTATTTCGTCCCGGCCAGCAACGCGCCCAGATCGAGCGAGTAGACGACGCTGTTGGCAAGCAGGTCAGGCACCTGATTGTCGACGATGCGCTTGGCCAGACCTTCGGCGATGGCCGTTTTACCGACACCCGCTTCACCGACCAGCAAAGGATTGTTCTTGCGGCGACGAGCCAGAATCTGTGCCACCCGCTCGACTTCGCTTTCGCGGCCGACCAGTGGATCGATGCGCCCCTGACGCGCCAACTCGTTCAGATTGCTGGCATAGGCATCCAGAGGATTGCCTGAGGAAGATGCTTCACCGCCCTCGTCGTCCTGCATATCCTGTTCACCTTCAGAAGAGTGTTCGCCATGCCCTGGAACCTTGGAGATACCGTGGGCGATATAGTTGACGACATCAATCCGGGCCACGCTCTGCTGCTTGAGCAGAAATACGGCCTGGCTTTCCTGCTCACTGAAAATCGCAACCAGCACGTTGGCGCCGGTCACTTCGCGCTTGCCGGAGCTCTGCACGTGGAAGACTGCCCGTTGCAGCACGCGCTGAAACCCGAGCGTCGGTTGTGTCTCGCGGTCCTCGTCATGAACGGGGATCAGCGGAGTGGTGGAGTCGATGAACTCCTGCAGATCATGCTTGAGTTTATCGAGGTTTGCGCCGCAGGCACGCAGTACAGTGGCTGCAGCCTCATTGTCCAATAGAGCCAGCAGGAGATGCTCGACCGTCATGAACTCATGACGCTTCGAACGTGCCTCCTTGAAGGCAAGATTGAGGGTGACTTCGAGCTCACGGTTTAACATAGCTTCACCTCATACCCAAGTGGTCGGCGTTTAACCGTCCTTCTCGATCTCACAGAGTAGCGGATGCTGGCTCTCCCTGGCGTATTGATTGACCTGCATTGCCTTGGTCTCGGCGATGTCGCGGGTAAACAATCCGCAGACTGCCCGTCCCTCTGTATGGACGGCCAGCATGACTTTGGTAGCCAGCTCACGATTCAGGTTAAAAAACACCTCGAGCACTTCTACGACGAAATCCATCGGGGTGTAGTCATCGTTGAATAAAACCACCTTGTACATCGGTGGCGCCTGCAGGGTCGGCTTGGCGTCCTGCACCGCAATGCCCGCCGAGTCGTCCTCGTGCGACTGCGGATCATCCTGATTGAATGTTAGTCGAATCTTGCTGAATGCATGCATGGAAAGAAATGTTCGTTTGAGGGCGGATTGAGCAATTTAGTCGCAGTCTGGACGGTTTTTAAATGGGCTGCCACATGACCTTGACTATCAGCTAAACGGTGTTACAACCAATAGAGCCCACATTGGGTAAAAAGGGTCCGCACAGTCAACCAAAATTTTTTAGGTGGGTAGCGGATTGAAGTGGATGATACTCCTGACGGAGTCCTTTGCAGAGGGAGATGGTGATGATTGAAGGAAAAGTCAAGTGGTTCAACAATGCAAAAGGGTTTGGGTTCATAAACGCTGAAGGCAAGAGTGACGAGGACCTGTTCGTTCATTTCTCGGCTATCGAAATGGAAGGTTACAAAACCCTCAAGGCTGGCCAGAAAGTCAGATTTGAAGTCGCCCACGGCCCTAAAGGGCTGCAGGCAATAAAAATCAACAGCTCGGAAGAGAAAAAGCTGGATCCGGCAAAGGACACGCAGCCGCTGCTTCAGCAGGACCACGCTCACGCGGACGCCTGATGCTCGTGTTGAAAAAGTCAGTTGATGTATAACGGCAGCCATCAGAGCAGCCGAACTGCCAGAAGCACGCAATGAGCTTTGCCGGACACATAAAGAGACAGCTATGTTGGTCTGCTTTATACCCGTCGCGCTCCACAGGGTATCGAATTAGCGGTTGTTGCACCGCGGATGCCCAGACTCCAGGACGTTCATATGGCCTGCGCAGCCCAGCCCGTACAATGGAAGTTCGCCCCTCTCCCATCGAATTCGTCCTACCTTCAGGCCTGCTGGGGCCGATGCGCCAGCCACTCCGAGTGCCTGTCTGGCAAACCGCACGTTCGACCAACGGCGGATATTCATTTTTCGATAGCTCGCATAGCATTAATGCTTGGTGCCAATGGTTTGATATACTCGCGCCGTGACCGCAGAGTCATCAAGGCCGACCCGTCCGAATTCTGACCCTCGGCCTTCCTTATGCGTCGGGCTGCTACCTGACCCGACAGCTTGACGCTCGACTGATGCACCCAACATCACCGCGAATAAACCTCGACCTGGCTCATGGCCGAACCGTGGGCAAGCGCGCTTAGAATGCGCGTATCGAGATTTTGTGCATGCTCAGCAAAAGAGAGTTAATACGAATGTCCAACCGCTCGAAGATCATCTACACCTTCACCGACGAAGCTCCGGCCCTCGCCACCTACTCCCTGCTGCCTATTATCGAAGCGTTCACAGCGACCTCCGATATCGACGTGGAAACACGCGACATTTCTCTGGCGGGCCGTGTTCTTTCCAGCTTCCCGGAATTGCTTGCCGACAAAAAAGTGCCGGATCATCTCGCCGAGCTGGGCAAACTGGCTACCACGCCAGAAGCCAATATCATCAAGCTGCCTAACATCAGCGCCTCGGTCCCGCAATTGAAGGCGACCATCAAGGAGCTTCAGAATCAGGGCTACAACATCCCTGACTACCCTGAAAATCCTGCCACTGACGCGGAAAAAGAAACCCGCGCACGCTACGACAAGACCAAGGGCAGCGCCGTGAACCCGGTTCTGCGCGAAGGCAACTCCGATCGCCGCGCCCCGCTGTCGGTCAAGAACTACGCGCGCAAGCACCCGCACAAGATGGGCGCCTGGTCAGCTGACTCCAAGGCTCACGTTGCACACATGAGCAACGGCGACTTCTACGGCAGCGAAAAAGCCGCCGAGATCGCGGCCGACAATACCGTCAAGATCGAACTCGTCGCTCAGGACGGCACCACCACCGTCCTGAAGGAAAAAACCGCCGTCAAGGCTGGCGAAGTCGTCGACTGCTCGGTCATGAGCGCCAAGGCCCTGCGCAGCTTCATTGCTGCCGAAATCGAAGACGCCCGCAAGCAGGGCGTGCTGTTTTCGGTGCACTTGAAAGCGACCATGATGAAGATCTCCGACCCGATCATGTTCGGCCAGATCGTCGACGAGTTCTACAAGGATGCGCTGACCAAGCACGCTGATACGCTCAAGCAGATCGGCTTCAGCCTGAACAACGGCATCGGCGACCTGTACGAGCGCATCACTAGCCTGCCCGCTGACAAGCAGGCAGAAATCAAGGCTGATATCGAAGCGGTCTACGCCGTTCGCCCACAGCTGGCGATGGTCAATTCCGACAAGGGCATCACCAACCTGCACGTGCCGAGCGACGTCATCGTCGACGCCTCAATGCCGGCAATGATTCGTGACTCCGGCAAGATGTGGGGCACAGACGGTCAGTTGCACGATGCCAAGGCCGTGATTCCGGATCGCTGCTACGCCACCATCTATCAGGCAGTCATCGAAGACTGCAAGAAAAATGGCGCATTCGACCCGACCACCATGGGCAGCGTACCGAACGTCGGCCTGATGGCTCAGAAGGCCGAAGAGTATGGCTCCCACGACAAGACGTTCCACATTCAGACCAACGGCGTTGTTCGTGTAACTGACAGCCAGGGCAACCTGCTGATGGAACAGAAGGTCGAAGCGGGCGATATCTGGCGCATGTGCCAGGCCAAGGACGCACCGATTCAGGACTGGGTGAAACTGGCCGTCAATCGTGCCCGCGCCAGCAATACCCCGGCTATCTTCTGGCTGGATTCGTCCCGCGCCCATGACAGCGTGATGATCGAAAAAGTGCGCAAGTACCTGGGCGACCACGACACGTCGGGCCTGGATATCCAGATCCTGTCACCTGTCGACGCGATGAAGCTGACCCTGGAACGCACTCGCGCAGGCAAGGACACCATTTCGGTCACCGGTAACGTACTGCGCGACTACCTGACCGACCTGTTCCCGATCATGGAACTGGGCACCAGCGCGAAGATGCTGTCGATCGTTCCGCTGATGAACGGCGGCGGCCTGTTCGAAACCGGCGCAGGTGGTTCGGCTCCGAAGCACGTGCAACAGTTCGTCGAGGAAAACTTCCTGCGCTGGGATTCGCTGGGTGAATTCCTGGCTCTGGCAGCGTCCCTCGAGCATCTGGGCCATGCCTACAACAATCCGAAAGCACTGGTTCTGTCCAAGACCCTCGACCAGGCCACTGGCGAGTTCCTGGACCGTAACAAGTCGCCTTCGCGCAAGGTCGGCGGTATCGATAACCGCGGCAGCCACTTCTACCTGACCCTGTTCTGGGCTCAGGCACTGGCTGCTCAGAACGACGATGCAGACCTCAAGGCGCAGTTCGCACCTCTGGCGAAAACCCTGACCGACAACGAAGAAAAAATCGTTGCCGAGCTGAACGCGGTTCAGGGCAAGCCGGTAGACATTGGCGGCTACTACTTCCCTAACCCGGAAGTCACCAGCAAGGCCATGCGCCCGAGCGCCACGCTCAACGCGGCTATCGCCGCGCTGTAAGAGGCAATCCGAGGCGGTGCATAAAAATGCACCGCCTCGCAAAAAAATCCCCGGCCTGTTGCCGGGGATTTTTTTACCCATGAAAAATTTCAGTTACAGGTTTGATCTCGCAAGCCTGGGAGATCCCTGCTCAAGAACATGATTGCCCCCTTCAGCTTTTCAGCGCGCGCGAAAGAAAGTCGCGAATGTATTCAGCGACCTCCGGCGCGTGCGTTTCCAATGCAAAGTGGCCTGCATCCAGCAGATGCACTTCAGCCGCCGGGACGTCCTTGCGAAAAGCATGCGCGCCCGGAGGTATGAACGCAGGATCATGCTTGCCCCAGACCGCCAGCAAGGGTGGCTGATATTTGCGCAGGTATTCCTGAAACGAGGGGTAAGCCGCTACGTTACTGCGGTAGTCGAGAATCAGATCAAGCTGGATCTCTTCTGCGCCCGGCCGCGCCATATACAGAATGTCGAGGTTGCAGCCATCGGGAGAAAGCTTTTCAGGATCGGCTCCCGTACCGTATTGCCAGTCCCGGATGACTTGCGGTGACAGCGAGGCGCGACAGGCTTCACGATTGGCTGCCGAAGGCTCGCGCCAATAGGCTTGCCACGGGCCCCATTGATCGCTGAATCCCTCCAGGTAGGCATTGCCGTTCTGACTGATGATTGCGGTGACCTTCTCCGAGTTCGCCGCTGCGAGCCGCAAACCTGTCGGTGCGCCATAGTCGAATATGTATAACGCATACTTCTTCAGGCCCAGCGCCTCGGTGAAGCCCTCGATTACCTTGTAAAGGTTTTCGAATGTGTAATCGAACTGCCCGCGCGGTGGTGCTTTGGTATTACCGAATCCGGGCAGATCGGGAGCGATCAGGCGGTACTGACTCGCCAACAATGGCATCAGGTCACGAAACATGTGACTGGCACTCGGGAAACCATGAAGCAACAGCAGCACAGGGGCGTCCTTGGCTCCGATTTCGCGATAGAACACATTGACGTCCCCTACCTGCTGAGTGTGAAACGTCACGCGGAAGGCATCATCAATGCTCATTGCACTTTCCCTGGATAGAGGTTTATTGCTTGCAGAAGCGGCGCTCACCAACGACGCCCCGAGAGCAGAAGCAGCGCCTAACGCTGACGCCTGTAAAACCTTGCGCCGACTGACACCGGATGCGGCATTTTCAGCGTCGACTGAACCGGAATTTTTCATAGCAGAGTCTGACCGGGCTGGATGAATGAGTCGCCATCCTAGTCATTGCAACTGGACTGCAGAATTACCGAAAAAATCAATTCACCCTTTCAATTTCTGAAATGCTGATACGATTTCGCATCTTTCGTGGCAAGCAGGCTGCCTATGGACCGTATTCAGGAAATGACGCTTTTTGCCGGACTTGCCGAGCAAACCAGTTTTGCCGGGGTAGCCCGCCATTTTGGCCTGTCGACCGCCACGGTAACCCGGGCTGTCGCGAGTCTGGAGAGCCGCCTGGGCATCCTGCTGGTGGTGCGCACCACTCGCAACATGCGGCTCACCGAGGCGGGCCAGCGCTTCGCCGCTGATTGCCGCCGACTGCTTGCCGACCTTGATGAGGCTGAAAGCGCGGCAGGCGGCTTGCATGCAGTGCCAGGCGGCCTGCTGACGATCACCGCACCCCAGATGTTCGGCGCGCTGCATGTCGTGCCCGTAATGACGAGCTTTCTCGAGCGTTTTCCGGCTGTGGACATCCGTGCCATTCTGGTCGACCGAGTAGTGTCCATGCTCGATGAGGGCGTCGACGTGGCCGTCAGGATCGGTGCCCTGCCCGATTCGTCTCTGACCGCAATCCCGACAGGTAGCGTGCGGCGCATGGTTTGCGCATCCCCGGCCTATCTCGAAAAGCATGGAGTTCCGCAGCATCCCGACGATTTGCGACAGCATTCGACGGTTTCAACCACCACCGCCGAACGCCCGCCTCAATGGCTTTTCCGGATCGATGACAATAATTATTCGGTCGATGTCGCCTCGAGACTCAGCCTGACGTCTTATCAGGCGGCGATCAGCGCAGCATTACAAGGATGGGGGCTGACCCAGGTGCCGTACTATCAGATACGCGATCACCTGCAGGAAGGCAGGCTCAAGTGTGTTCTGGAGACGTTCGAAATAACGCCGGAACCGGTTCACGTTGTTTACCTGGAGGGCCGTCGTCGCTCATCCAAAGTGCGAGCCTTTGTGGACTTCTGCGTCAGCGCCCTGAGGCATGACCTGCAGTTCGAGCACCAATAAGCTGTTACGGCTGACCCAATCCCCTGCAAAGAGACCATTACCATGACCTGGCAAGCCCACGTTACCGTCGCCACCATCGTCGAAGATCAAGGCCGCTTTCTTTTCGTTGAGGAAATCAAAGGCGGACGCGCCGTACTCAACCAACCCGCCGGACACCTGGACCCGAACGAAAGCCTGCAACGTGCCGCCGTGCGTGAAACCCTGGAAGAAACCGGCTGGGACGTCGAATTGACCAGCGTGGTGGGCATCTACCTGTACACCGCGCCGAGCAATGGCGTGACCTACCAGCGAATCTGCTTTGCCGCCAAGGGCCTGCGCCACCACCCGGAGTATCAACTCGATGAAGGCATCGTCGGCGCAGTCTGGCTGACTCGCGATGAGCTAGTGGCCCAACAGGAGCGCTGGCGCAGCGAGCTGGTATTGCGTTGTCTGGACGACTACCTCGATGGCGAACATTTCAGTCTCGACCTGCTGCGCGACAAGGCGTGAGACTCGACGCCCTCAGCCTGATAGAATCGCGTCCTTTTACAGGTCAGCCGTTGAACCCCCATGCGTGATCCAGCCCCCTCGAACTCAGAAATGAAGCGCGTCATAGTCGGCATGTCCGGCGGCGTGGACTCTTCCGTTTCCGCCGTACTGCTCATGGAGCAGGGTTATCAGGTGGAAGGCTTGTTCATGAAGAACTGGGAAGAAGACGACGGAACGGAATACTGCACCGCCCGCGAAGACCTGGCGGACGCCCAGGCCGTGTGCGACAAGATCGGCATCAAGCTGCACACGGCCAACTTCGCGGCCGAGTACTGGGACAACGTCTTCGAGCACTTCCTTGAAGAGTACAAGGCCGGGCGCACCCCTAACCCGGACATCCTGTGTAACCGCGAAATCAAGTTCAAGGCGTTTCTCGACTACGCACTGATGCTGGGCGCTGACCTTATCGCTACAGGCCATTACGTGCGCCGCCGTGATATCGATGGACGTACCGAGCTGCTCAAGGGCCTGGACCCGAACAAGGACCAGAGCTACTTCCTGCACGCCGTTGGCGGCGAGCAGATCGCCCGGACGCTGTTCCCGGTTGGCGAACTGGAAAAACCGGAAGTCCGGGCCATTGCCGAAAAACACGGCCTGGCCACTGCCAAGAAGAAGGATTCCACCGGAATCTGCTTCATTGGCGAGCGCCGCTTCACTGATTTTCTGCGCCAGTACCTGCCCGCCCAGCCCGGAGAAATCAAGACCACCGAGGGTGAAGTCATCGGTCGTCACAGCGGCCTGATGTACCACACCATCGGCCAGCGCCAGGGCCTGGGCATCGGCGGCCTCAAGGACGCCAGTGATGATCCGTGGTACGTGCTGGTCAAGGATCTGGACAACAATGAACTGATTGTCGGTCAGGGCAATGATCACCCCTGGCTGTTTTCCCGTGCGCTGGTTTCTTCGGAAATCTATTGGGTCAACCCGATCGACCTGAGCAGCCCGCGCAAGCTCACCGCGAAGGTCCGTTATCGTCAAGGCGACCAGCCGTGCACGCTGGAAAAGACCGCTGACGGTTACCGCGCCACATTCGATGACCCGCAGCGCGCCGTCACCCCCGGCCAGTCCGTGGTGTTCTACGACGGCGAAATCTGTCTGGGCGGCGGCGTGATCGAAATTGCCGAACCCTGGACCAGCAAGGACAAGCGTTGATGAGCCCGACTCAGGAACAACTGATCGCTCTGGGCGGTGTATTCCAGGCCGCCGTGCTGGTCGACCGGATCGCCAAGACCGGTCAGATCAGCGAAGCAGCCCTGAGCTGCATGCTCGGCAGCCTGCTGGTGGTCGACCCCAAGGATACGCTGGACGTTTACGGCGGCGACGATCTCAACCTGCACGAAGGCTATCGCGCCATGGCCAGCGCCCTGGAACGTGACCCGGCAACCTTGCAACGCGAACCGTTGCGCTACGCCCTGTCGATGCTCGGCCTCGAGCGCCAGCTGGCCAAGCGCGACGACCTGCTTGAAGTGATCGGCAAACGCATTCCGGTGATTCAGTCCCAGGTCGAGCATTTTGGCATCGCCCATGAGAACGTGATTGCCGCGACCGGCGCGCTGTACCAGGACACCCTGAGTACCTTGCGCCAGCGCATTCAGGTACAAGGCGACATGCGTAACCTGCAGCAGCCGAACAACGCCTCGAAGATTCGCGGCATTCTGCTGGCCGGTATTCGCTCTGCCCGCCTGTGGCGGCAAGTTGGCGGTCATCGCTGGCAACTGGTGTTCAGCCGCCGCAAGTTGTTGAAAGAACTCTACCCATTGCTGCACGGCTGACCCGCCGCGCGCCAATGACCTTCACCACCCCAGGCACGACGCTGTCTACGCTGGTCGGCGGGCTCCGGTCCGACTGACTTTTCATGTATGATATGCGCCCTTTTCGTCGCCCGACTGTCCGAGAGCATCCCATGCAGCTTTCTTCGCTCACTGCGGTTTCCCCTGTTGATGGCCGCTACGCCGGCAAAACCCAGGCCTTGCGCCCTATTTTCAGCGAATACGGCCTGATCCGTTTCCGCGTGATGGTTGAAGTTCGCTGGCTCCAGCGTCTTGCGGCTCACCCGCAAATCACCGAAGTCCCGGCCTTCTCCGCGCAAGCCAATGCCATCCTGGATGCCCTGGCTGAAGACTTCTCCGTGGAACATGCCGAGCGCGTCAAGGAAATCGAGCGCACCACCAATCATGATGTGAAGGCTGTGGAGTATCTGCTCAAGGAGCAGGCTGCCAAATTGCCAGAGCTGGAAAAGGTCAGCGAGTTCATCCACTTCGCCTGCACCAGTGAAGACATCAACAACCTGTCTCACGCACTGATGCTGCGCGAGGGTCGCGACACCGTAGTGCTGCCACTGATGCGCCAGATCGCCGACGCCATCCGCGAGCTGGCGATTCGCTTTGCAGACGTGCCGATGCTGTCCCGCACCCACGGCCAGCCCGCCTCCCCGACCACACTGGGCAAGGAGTTGGCAAACGTCGTTTACCGCCTCGAGCGCCAGATCAGTCAGATCGCAGCAGTCCCGTTGCTCGGCAAAATCAACGGCGCAGTCGGCAACTACAATGCCCACCTCTCTGCCTATGCAGACATCGACTGGGAAGCCAATGCGCGGGCCTTCATCGAAGACGAGCTGGGCCTGGGTTTCAACCCCTACACCACGCAGATCGAACCGCACGACTACATTGCCGAGCTGTTCGACGCCATTGCCCGCTTCAACACCATCCTGATCGACTTCGACCGCGACATCTGGGGCTACATCTCGCTGGGCTATTTCAAGCAGCGCACCATTGCTGGCGAAATCGGCTCCTCGACCATGCCGCACAAGGTCAACCCGATCGACTTCGAAAACTCCGAAGGCAACCTGGGCATCGCCAACGCACTGTTCCAGCATCTGGCGAGCAAGCTGCCTGTGTCCCGCTGGCAGCGAGACCTGACCGACTCCACCGTACTGCGCAACCTGGGCGTCGGCTTTGCCCATAGCGTCATTGCCTACGAAGCCAGCCTCAAGGGCATCAGCAAGCTGGAGCTGAACGAGCAGCGCATTGCGGCCGATCTGGACGCTTGCTGGGAAGTTCTGGCAGAGCCGATTCAAACCGTCATGCGTCGTTACAACATCGAAAACCCGTACGAAAAACTGAAAGAGCTGACACGCGGCAAGGGCATCGGCCCTGAAGCGCTGCAGACTTTCATCGATGGCCTGGACATGCCTGCCGAAGCCAAGGCCGAGCTCAAGAAGCTCACGCCTGCCAATTACATCGGTAACGCAGCCGCTCAGGCCAAGCGCATCTGACACGCAAAAAAATTGCACACGCCCGGCTGTGCCGGGCGTTTTCATTTCAAGGGCTTACACATGAATCCTGATATTCCTCTACAACTTCTGGGCGGCATCACTGCTCGCGTTTTCCTGCGTGACTACTGGCAGAAAAAACCGCTGCTGATCCGCCAGGCTCTGCCGGACTTTCAAAGCCCGATCGACGCGGACGAGCTTGCCGGCCTCGCCCTGGAAGAAGAAGTGGAGTCGCGCCTGGTCATCGAAAACGGCGAGCGCCCGTGGGAGCTGCGTCGTGGCCCGTTCGCTGAAGACGAATTCAGCAAACTGCCCGAGCGCGACTGGACGCTGCTGGTCCAGGCCGTGGACCAATTCGTTCCGGAAGTCAGCGAGCTGCTGGAGAACTTCCGCTTTCTGCCCAGCTGGCGGATTGACGATGTGATGATCAGCTACGCAGCCCCTGGCGGCAGCGTCGGTCCGCACTTCGACAACTATGATGTGTTCATGCTTCAGGGGCATGGCAAACGCCACTGGCAGATCGGCCAGATGTGCGATGCGGAAAGCCCGCTGCTGCAGCATGCCGACCTGCGCATCCTTGCCGAATTCGAGAAGACCGAAGAGTGGACGCTGGAACCGGGCGACATGCTTTATCTACCGCCGCGCCTGGCGCACTGCGGCGTCGCCGTCGACGACTGCCTGACCTACTCGGTCGGTTTCCGTGCACCAAGCGCCGCCGAAGTCCTGACTCACTTCACTGACTTCCTCAGCCAGTTCATACCGGACGAAGAGCGCTACACCGATGCTGACGCCCAGCCGGTCAGCGATCCTCATCAGATCCAGCATGAAGCGCTTGATCGCCTGAAAACGCTGCTGGCCGAGCACATGAGTGACGAACGCCTGCTGCTGACCTGGTTCGGCCAGTTCATGACCGAACCGCGCTACCCGGAACTGGTGACCGGCCCAGAGCTCGACGAACAGGACCTGCTCGACAGCCTTGAGCAGGGGGCGGTGCTGATTCGTAACCCGAGCGCACGGCTGGCGTGGTCTGAAGTCGATGACGATCTGCTACTGTTTGCCAGTGGCCAGAGCCGCCTGCTGCCGGGCAGCCTGCGTGACCTGCTCAAACTGATCTGTGCCGCCGATGCATTGCACAGCGAAAACCTTGGCCAATGGTTGGCCGATGACGAGGGGCGCAATTTGCTTTGCGAACTCGTAAAACAAGGAAGCCTGGGATTTGCCGATGAATAAAGTCACTGTAACTGTCGCCCAATGGCAGAAGAACAACGCCGATATCCGGCGCATACGCGATTCGGTATTCATTGCCGAACAATCGGTGCCGCCGGAACTGGAGTGGGATGCCGAAGACGCAGGTGCCGTGCATTTTCTTGCGTACGAGGGTGAATATGCGGTGGGCACTGCCCGACTGCTGCCCGATGGCGAGATCGGTCGCCTGTCAGTACTGAGAGACTGGCGTGGCCTGAAGGTCGGCGAGGCTCTGCTGGGTGCAGTGATCCATGAAGCCGAACAGCGTGGGCTCAAGCCGCTCAAGCTGAGCGCTCAGGTGCAGGCCGTCGAGTTTTATCAGCGCTTCGGCTTTTCGGTTATCAGCGACGAGTTTCTCGAAGCCGGCCTGCCACACGTTGATATGCTCCGCGAAGCGTGATCAACGCAGTTATGTAGGCGCTTGCAGCGGCACTACATGATGATCGCCCTGCTCTTTTTCGCTCGCCCCCTCAAGGTCGATCCGAAAAGCCGCAGGGCATTTTTATGCCTGAGCATTCAGCTTGATTGCCTGCAGCCGACACAGTGGCACAATCATGCTTTACGCGCTCACCGCGGAGAATGAACATGTCAGTACGCAACTTGCTCAATGCAGCGCTCACCTCGATGCTGATCGTCTTCAGCGCTCAGGTCTTCGCGGCGACCGAAGTCGTCCCGCTCAACTACCGCACCAGTGCCGATCTGTTGCCGGTCGCCAAATCCTTTCTGGGGGACGAAGGCACCGTCAGCGCCTACGGCAATCAACTGATCGTGAATGCAGAGTCACGCAAGATCGAAGAACTTCGCGCCTTGATCTCGCAGCTCGATACGGCACCGAAACGCTTGCTGATCAGCGTCGACACCAGCGACAGCGCGACCCGCAGCAGCAGTGGCTCGCGGGTTATTCAGTACGGTACCGCCAGCCGTGAAGGCGGCGTGCAACAAGTGCAGACCAGCGAGGGCACCCCTGCACTCATACAGGTTGGCCAGAGTGTGCCGCTGACCTCCTCATCCACGGACGCCTACGGATATTCCCGAAGCGACACCGAGTACCGCAATGTAACCCAAGGTTTTTACGTCACGGCCAGCGTAACCGGCGACACGGTTCACCTGAGTATCAGCACCAATCATGACCGCATAAGCCAGGAGCGACCCGACGCTATCAAGGTGCAGAGTACTGACAGCCAGGTCAGCGGACGGCTGGGAGAATGGATCACACTGGCGAGCAACAGCAATGAATCCGTCGCGGATCAAAGTGGCCTGGCGCAACGCTATTCCACACAGGGTCGTGACGATATGATTTTGCGTGTAAAGGTCGAAACCCTCGAATAGCCTGCACGGGCTGAAAACCCAATACTTACGGGCCTTTTGATGACTGTCCGGTCTACTTTTCACAAATATGTAGTGATTTAAAAAAAGCACTACAAAACGTTTGACGCCCCCCTAAAGTGCGAGGCATGATTGCCTCGCTCCCGCTAATCAGAGGCTTTGCAAAAAGCCTTCGAGTCGCCGCTCTCACACACCCGCAGAGCCGATTCGTGTCCGCATCGCCCACAAGGCAGTTTGACGAGGTTGCGACTGGAACGAAGTTGTCCCGAGGGACGGAAGCGTAAACGGTAACCCGGCAAGGCCGACGGTGATGCACAACGCCACTGCAGGCCCGACTGTCCACCTGACAGCCTCATGTCCGGACACCCGCTCCCCCCTCGAGCACCTCGTTCACCCGTCGCGCCACTCATAACGTGCGGCTTCAGGCAAAACCCCGGATCAGCGAGCAGCCATCTACCGTGCCTTCGATAAACGAGGCGTTTTGGCGGAGCAGGACTTTCCAACGAGACCTACTTCTAGAGGTTTATCACCATGGCACTGACACGCGAACAACAAATAGCGGCTCTCGAGAAAGACTGGGCTGAAAATCCGCGCTGGAAAAACGTGACCCGTACTTATTCCGCTGCAGATGTGGTCCGCCTGCGCGGCTCGGTTCAACCCGAACACACCTTTGCACGGCTGGGCGCGGACAAGCTGTGGAACCTGGTGACCCAGGGTGCCAAACCGTCCTTTCGGCCGGACAAGGATTTCGTCAATTGCATGGGCGCCCTCACCGGTGGCCAGGCTGTGCAGCAGGTCAAGGCTGGCATTCAGGCCATCTACCTTTCCGGCTGGCAGGTCGCCGCCGACAACAACTCCGCCGAGTCCATGTACCCGGATCAGTCGCTGTACCCGGTTGACTCGGTGCCTACCGTGGTCAAGCGCATCAACAACTCGTTCCGCCGTGCCGATCAGATCCAGTGGAAAGCCGGCAAGGCGCCGGGCGACGAAGGCTACATCGACTACTTCGCTCCGATCGTGGCAGACGCGGAAGCCGGATTCGGCGGTGTACTCAATGCCTATGAGCTGATGAAAAACATGATCGAGGCCGGTGCCGCCGGGGTGCACTTCGAAGATCAACTGGCTTCAGTGAAGAAATGTGGCCACATGGGCGGCAAAGTGCTGGTCCCGACTCAGGAAGCCATACAGAAACTGGTCGCTGCACGCCTGGCCGCCGACGTGGCCGGTGTACCGACCATCATTCTGGCCCGGACTGATGCCAACGCTGCCGACTTGCTGACATCCGATTGCGATCCGTACGACAAGCCATTCGTGACCGGCGAACGTACCCATGAGGGGTTCTACAAGGTTCGCGCCGGCCTCGATCAGGCCATCGCACGCGGTCTGGCGTACGCGCCCTACGCCGATCTGATCTGGTGCGAAACCGCCAGGCCGGATCTGGACGAGGCACGCCGCTTCGCCGAAGCGATCAAAAAGGAATACCCGGATCAGTTGCTGTCCTACAACTGCTCGCCGTCCTTCAACTGGAAGAAAAACCTCGACGACGCAACCATTGCCAAATTTCAGCGCGAGCTGTCGGCGATGGGGTACAAGCACCAGTTCATTACCCTGGCAGGCATTCACAACATGTGGCACAGCATGTTCAATCTGGCGCATGACTACGCCCGCAACGACATGACCGCCTACGTGAAGCTGCAGGAACAGGAATTCGCCGACGCTGCCAAGGGTTATACCTTCGTGGCTCACCAGCAGGAAGTGGGTACCGGCTATTTCGACGACATGACGACCGTGATTCAGGGCGGCGTATCGTCGGTAACCGCACTCACCGGCTCGACCGAAGAAGAGCAATTCCACTGATACACCGCGCAACGCGTTGAAAACACAGGCCGTCCGTCAGGGCGGTCTGTCTTTTGTGTCAGAAGGTGCCGGTATTGATTTCGGACAATATGCAGTTGCCGGGCGAATGCTACAAAAGGCGTACTTTATAATCAGTACCGTTACCCACTATGCGCCGACTACCGAACGCTGAACTATCAAGACCACTTCAAATGATATTAATTATCATTCAAATTGCGTTTTCCTGCTTTTCTCGGTCAAGAAACATAATTAACGAAATCCCCGCTGATGCCCGCCCGGCAGGCCCTGCAGCCTCCCTGAAAGGCCTTGGGCAATTAATTCCGTAAATAAATTTGATGTAGAAAATTTACTTGCCAACTGTTTGCACATAAAATCAATCCGTTGACCGCACTGCGACATTTCGTCACTGCCTCGACTCTTTATCAAGCACAGAGACCTTTGCTCTCTAACAAGGACTGACAGCATGCCCGAATCGACAGGTCTGATTGCCCATAACTGGGGCTTCGCCATTTTCCTTTTGGGTGTTGTCGGCCTTTGCGCCTTCATGCTCGGTCTCTCCAGCCTGCTCGGAAGCAAGGCCTGGGGCCGCAGCAAGAACGAACCTTTCGAATCCGGCATGCTGCCTACCGGCAGTGCGCGCCTGCGTCTCTCCGCAAAATTCTATCTGGTCGCGATGCTTTTCGTGATCTTTGACATTGAAGCCCTCTTTCTCTTTGCCTGGTCTGTGTCCGTCCGCGAAAGCGGCTGGACCGGATTCGTCGAAGCTCTCGTTTTCATAGCAATTCTGTTGGCAGGTCTTGTCTACCTATGGCGGGTTGGTGCTCTTGACTGGGCTCCTGAAGGTCGCCGTAATCGGCAAGCGAAGCTGAAACAATGAGGCTTTGGCGATGCAATATAATCTCACCAGGATCGACCCGGACGCTCCTAACGAGCAGTACCCCATCGGCAAACGGGAAACCGTTTCCGATCCGTTAGAAGATCAAGTCCACAAAAACATCTACATGGGCAAGCTGGAAGACGTGCTGAACGGTGCGGTCAACTGGGGACGTAAAAACTCCCTGTGGCCCTACAACTTCGGCCTGTCGTGCTGCTATGTGGAAATGACCACCGCCTTCACGGCACCCCACGACATCGCGCGCTTTGGCGCTGAAGTCATCCGGGCGTCGCCACGACAGGCGGATTTCATGGTCATTGCCGGTACCTGCTTCATCAAGATGGCGCCGATCATCCAGCGTCTCTACGAGCAAATGCTCGAACCCAAGTGGGTCATTTCCATGGGTTCGTGTGCCAACTCCGGTGGCATGTACGACATCTACTCAGTGGTCCAGGGGGTGGACAAATTCCTTCCCGTGGATGTCTACGTGCCCGGCTGCCCGCCCCGCCCCGAAGCGTTTCTGCAAGGCTTGATGCTGTTGCAGGAATCCATCGGCAAGGAGCGTCGCCCTCTTTCCTGGGTCGTTGGCGATCAAGGCGTGTATCGCGCCGAGATGCCATCGCAAAAGGAACAGCGCCGCGAACAGCGTATTCAGGTGACCAACCTGCGCAGCCCCGACGAAGTCTGATCCAGCCCGTTCTTCTTATAAAAAAGACAAGAACCGGGGTTGATTCTGTACGTTGACCGAAGTGATTGAGACCTATGACTGCAGACAACGCTCTGTACATCCCGCCTTACAAGGCTGACGACCAAGATGTCGTCGTTGAACTGAACAACCGTTTTGGTGCCGAGGCTTTCACTGCCCAGCCGACTCGCACCGGCATGCCCGTGCTGTGGGTCGAGCGCGCCCGGCTGTTTGAAATTCTGACGTTCCTGCGCAACGTGCCCAAGCCCTACTCCATGCTCTATGACCTGCATGGCGTGGACGAGCGTCTGCGCACAAACCGTCGTGGTCTGCCCGGTGCAGACTTCACCGTGTTCTATCACCTGCTGTCGATCGAGCGAAACAGCGACGTGATGATCAAGGTAGCGCTTTCCGAACGCGACCTGAGCGTACCGACGATTACCAGCATCTGGCCGAACGCCAACTGGTACGAGCGTGAAGTGTGGGACATGTTCGGCATCGACTTCCCAGGCCACCCGCACCTGAGCCGCATCATGATGCCGCCAACCTGGGAAGGCCATCCGCTGCGCAAGGACTTCCCTGCCCGTGCAACGGAATTCGACCCGTACAGCCTGACCCTCGCCAAACAGCAACTGGAAGAGGAAGCCGCACGCTTCCGTCCGGAAGACTGGGGCATGAAACGCTCTGGCGCCAACGAGGACTACATGTTCCTCAACCTGGGGCCGAACCACCCTTCTGCTCACGGCGCGTTCCGTATCATTCTGCAACTGGACGGCGAAGAGATCGTCGACTGCGTTCCGGACATCGGCTACCACCACCGTGGTGCCGAGAAAATGGCCGAACGCCAGTCCTGGCACAGCTTCATTCCCTACACCGACCGTATCGATTACCTGGGCGGGGTGATGAACAACCTGCCTTATGTGCTCTCGGTCGAGAAGCTGGCAGGCATCAAGGTGCCGGAAAAGGTCGACGTCATCCGCATCATGATGGCCGAGTTCTTCCGTATCACCAGTCACCTGCTGTTCCTGGGTACCTACATTCAGGACGTGGGCGCCATGACACCGGTGTTCTTCACGTTCACCGACCGCCAGAAAGCCTACACCGTGATCGAAGCGATTACCGGCTTCCGTCTGCACCCTGCCTGGTACCGCATCGGCGGGGTCGCTCACGACCTGCCGCGTGGCTGGGAAAAACTGGTCAAGGACTTCGTCGACTGGCTGCCCAAGCGCCTGGACGAATACACCAAGGCTGCCCTGCAGAACAGCATTCTCAAGGGTCGTACCGTCGGCGTCGCCGCCTACAACACCAAGGAAGCCCTCGAATGGGGCGTCACCGGTGCCGGCCTGCGCTCCACCGGTTGCGATTTCGACCTGCGCAAGGCGCGCCCTTACTCGGGCTACGAGAACTTCGAATTCGAAGTGCCCCTGGCCGCCAATGGCGATGCCTATGACCGCTGCATGGTCCGCGTCGAAGAGATGCGCCAGAGCATCAAGATCATCGACCAGTGCATGCGCAACATGCCGGAAGGCCCGTACAAGGCGGATCACCCGCTGACCACGCCGCCGCCGAAAGAGCGCACCCTGCAGCACATCGAAACCCTGATCACGCACTTCCTGCAGGTTTCGTGGGGCCCGGTCATGCCGGCCAACGAGTCCTTCCAGATGATCGAAGCGACCAAGGGTATCAACAGCTATTACCTGACGAGCGACGGCGGCACCATGAGCTACCGTACCCGGATCCGCACCCCGAGTTACCCGCACCTGCAGCAGATCCCTTCGGTGATCAAAGGCAGCATGGTCGCGGACTTGATCGCGTACCTGGGTAGTATCGATTTCGTTATGGCCGACGTGGACCGCTAAGCATGAATAGCCCGCTAATCCAGACAGACCGTTTCGCGCTGAGCGAAACCGAGCGCTCGGCCATCGAGCATGAGATGCATCACTACGAGGACCCGCGCGCGGCGTCCATCGAAGCCCTGAAAATTGTTCAGAAGGAACGTGGCTGGGTGCCCGACGGCGCGATTTACGCGATCGGCGACCTGCTGGGCATTCCCGCCAGCGACGTCGAAGGCGTTGCCACCTTCTACAGCCAGATCTTTCGCCAGCCGGTCGGGCGTCACATCATTCGCGTCTGCAACAGCATGGTGTGCTTCATCGGCGGCCACGAAAACGTGGTCGACGAGATCAAGAGCTCACTGGGCATCGGCCTGGGTCAGACCACCGCCGACGGTCGTTTCACACTGCTGCCGGTCTGCTGCCTCGGCAACTGTGACAAGGCGCCGGCCGTGATGGTCGACGACGACACTTTCGGCGATGTACAGCCTGCTGGCGTTGCCAAGATGCTGGAGGGTTACCTATGACCATCACTTCCTTCGGCCCTGCCAACCGCATTGCGCGCACGGCAGAAACCCATCCGCTGACCTGGCGTCTGCGCGACGACGGCGAACCGGTCTGGCTCGACGAGTACCAGGCCAAGGACGGCTATGCCGCAGCGCGCAAGGCGCTGACGCAACAGGCGCCTGACGATATCGTCCAGTCGGTCAAGGATTCCGGCCTCAAGGGCCGCGGTGGCGCAGGCTTCCCCACCGGTGTGAAATGGGGCCTGATGCCCAAAGACGAATCCATGAACATCCGCTACCTGCTGTGCAACGCGGACGAGATGGAGCCCAACACCTGGAAAGACCGCATGCTGATGGAGCAACTGCCCCATCTGCTGGTCGAGGGCATGCTGATCAGTGCCCGCGCGCTGAAAGCCTATCGCGGCTATATCTTCCTGCGCGGCGAATACGTCACTGCGGCCAAGCACCTCAATCGCGCAGTGGCGGAAGCCAAGGCCGCCGGTTTGCTGGGCAAGAACATTCTCGGCACCGGGTTCGACTTCGAACTGTTCGTGCACACCGGTGCCGGTCGCTACATTTGCGGTGAAGAAACCGCACTGATCAACTCGCTGGAAGGCCGCCGCGCCAACCCGCGCTCCAAGCCGCCCTTCCCCGCTGCAGTAGGCGTTTGGGGCAAGCCGACCTGTGTGAACAACGTCGAGACCCTGTGCAACGTGCCTGCCATCGTCAACAACGGCAACGACTGGTACAAGTCGCTGGCTCGCGAAGGCAGTGAAGACCACGGCACCAAGCTGATGGGCTTCTCCGGCAAGGTCAAAAACCCCGGTTTGTGGGAGCTGCCTTTCGGCGTACAGGCTCGCGAACTGTTCGAAGACTACGCCGGCGGCATGCGCGATGGCTTCAAGCTCAAGTGCTGGCAACCCGGAGGCGCCGGTACGGGGTTCCTGCTGCCTGAGCATCTGGACGCCCAGATGTATGCAGGCGGTATCGCCAAGGTCGGCACCCGGATGGGTACGGGTCTGGCGATGGCGGTCGACGATTCGGTCAACATGGTCTCGCTGCTGCGCAACATGGAAGAGTTTTTCGCTCAGGAGTCCTGTGGCTTCTGCACGCCATGCCGCGACGGTTTGCCATGGAGCGTGAAAATGCTTCGCGCCATCGAGAACGGTCAGGGTCAGCCGGGTGATATCGAAACCCTGCTGGGTCTGGTCAATTTCCTCGGCCCTGGCAAGACCTTCTGTGCCCATGCACCGGGCGCCGTTGAACCCTTGGGCAGTGCGATCAAGTATTTCCGTTCAGAGTTCGAAGCCGGTATCGCGCCAGCCAGCGCAGCCACGCTCGTTCCGGGCAAAAGTCCGACAGTGGTCGGCGCATAACAAGACACAACGGTCGGCGGCTGTTCGGGCTGCCGTCCTCGTACCTGCTGACGCCCTCCGGGCTGAACGATACGGGTACTACCGAGATTCCATTAGCCACGCCCGCTGACAACGGGCCAACGAAGACCTTTGAACCATGGCTACTATTCACGTAGACGGCAAAGCGCTCGAAGTCGATGGTGCAGACAACCTGTTACAGGCATGTCTGTCGCTGGGCCTCGATATCCCTTATTTCTGCTGGCACCCTGCCCTTGGCAGCGTTGGCGCCTGTCGCCAGTGTGCGGTCAAGCAGTACACCGACGAGAACGACACACGCGGTCGTATCGTCATGTCCTGCATGACGCCAGCCACCGACAACACCTGGATTTCCATCGAAGACGATGAGTCCAAGGCCTTCCGGGCCAGTGTCGTCGAATGGCTGATGACCAACCACCCGCATGACTGCCCGGTCTGCGAGGAAGGCGGTCACTGCCACCTGCAGGACATGACCGTGATGACCGGCCACAACGAGCGCCGTTATCGCTTCACCAAACGTACCCACCAGAATCAGGAGCTGGGGCCTTTCATCGCGCACGAGATGAACCGCTGCATCGCCTGTTATCGCTGTGTACGCTTTTATAAAGACTATGCGGGCGGCACCGACCTGGGCGTCTACGGTGCCCATGACAACGTGTACTTCGGTCGCGTTGAAGACGGCACGCTGGAAAGCGAGTTCTCCGGCAACCTCACCGAGGTCTGCCCGACCGGCGTGTTCACGGACAAGACCCACTCCGAGCGCTACAACCGCAAATGGGACATGCAGTTCTCACCAAGCATCTGCCACGGTTGCTCCAGCGGCTGCAACATCAGCCCGGGTGAACGCTACGGTGAATTGCGCCGCATCGAAAACCGTTACAACGGCTCGGTCAACCAGTACTTCCTCTGCGACCGCGGACGTTTCGGCTACGGCTACGTCAATCGCAAGGATCGCCCGCGCCAACCATTGCTTGTCGACGGCCAGGTCAAACTGAGCCTGGACGAGGCGCTGGACAAGGCGGCGGATCTGCTGCGCGGCCGTAACATCGTCGGTATCGGCTCTCCTCGCGCCAGCCTCGAAAGCAACTATGCGCTGCGTGAGCTGGTGGGGGCCGAGCATTTCTACAGCGGTATCGAAGCCGGTGAGCTGGAGCGTATCAGACTCATCCTCAAGGTCCTGAACGACAGCCCACTGCCGATCCCGACCCTGCGCGACATCGAAGATCACGATGCCATCTTCGTCCTCGGCGAGGACCTGACCCAAACGGCGGCACGTATGGCCCTGGGCTTGCGCCAAGCCGTCAAAGGCAAGGCTGAAGACATGGCTGCGGCGATGAAAGTCCAGCCGTGGCTCGAAGCGGCCGTGAAGAACATTGGCCAGCACGAGCTCAATCCGCTGTTCATCGCCAGCCTCGCCGAAACCCGTCTCGACGATGTTGCAGAAGAATGCGTACATGCAGCGCCCGATGATCTGGCGCGTATCGGTTTTGCCGTGGCTCATGCCCTGGACGCCAGCGCACCTGCCGTCGATGGTCTGGACAGCGAGGCGCTGGAACTGGCGCAACGCATTGCCGATGCGCTGCTGGCTGCCAAACGACCGCTGATCATTTCCGGCAGTTCGCTGGGTTCGACAGCGCTGATCGAAGCTGCTGCCAACATCGCCAAGGCCTTGAAGCTGCGCGACAAGCAGGGTTCCATCAGCCTGATCGTGCCTGAAGCCAACAGCATGGGCCTGGCGATGTTCGGAGGCGAGTCCGTAGATGCCGCGCTGCAAGCGGTGATCTCCGGCAAGGCCGACGCCATCGTGGTGCTGGAAAACGATTTGTATCGTCGTGTGGACGCCAAGATCGTCGACGCCGCACTGAGCGCTGCGAAGGTCGTGATCGTCGCTGACCATCAGAAAACCCCGACCAGCGACCGCGCCCACCTGGTCCTGCCAGCTGCCAGCTTCGCTGAAGGCGACGGCACACTGGTCAGCCAGGAAGGCCGTGCCCAACGCTTCTTCCAGGTCTTCGATCCGACCTATCTGGATGCGAGCATTCTGGTCCACGAAGGCTGGCGCTGGTTGCATGCCCTGCGTGCCACCTTGCTGAACAAGCCGGTTGACTGGACGCAACTCGACCACGTCACCGAGGCCTGCGCCAGCAGCACCCCGCAACTGGCGGGTATCGTCAACGCCGCGCCGTCTGCGTCGTTCCGCATCAAGGGCCTGAAACTGGCTCGCGAACCGCTGCGTTATAGCGGCCGTACCGCGATGCGAGCCAATATCAGCGTGCATGAGCCGCGCACCTCGCAAGACATCGACACAGCGTTCTCCTTCTCAATGGAAGGCTACTCGGGCTCGGCCGAGCCTCGTCAGCAGGTGCCATTCGCCTGGTCGCCGGGCTGGAACTCGCCGCAGGCCTGGAACAAGTTTCAGGACGAAGTCGGCGGTCACTTGCGCGCCGGCGACCCGGGCACTCGCCTGATCGAAAGCCAGGGCGATGGTCTGTCGTGGTTCTCCAGCGTGCCACGTGCGTTCTCTCCAGAGCGCGGCACCTGGCAGGTCGTGCCGTTCTTCCACCTGTTTGGCAGCGACGAAACCTCGTCTCTGGCCGCGCCGGTTCAGGAACGCATCCCGCAGGCCTATGTCGCAGTGGCCAAGTCCGAAGCCGATCGTCTCGGCGTCAACGACGGTGCCCTGCTCTCCTTGAGCATCGGCGGTGAAACGCTGACCTTGCCGTTGCGCATCAGCGAAGAACTGGGCGCGGGCCTTGTGGCATTGCCGGCAGGACTGCCTGGCATTCCGCCAGCACTCTTCGGCAAATCCGTTGACGGTCTGCAGGAGGCAGCGCAATGACCTGGTTTACCCCTGATGTGATCGACGCAATCATTGCAGTGGTCAAGGCCATCGTGGTGTTGCTGGCGGTCGTGGTTTGTGGTGCCCTGCTGAGCTTCATCGAACGTCGTCTGCTGGGTTGGTGGCAGGACCGTTATGGTCCGAACCGTGTGGGTCCGTTCGGCATGTTCCAGATCGCAGCCGACATGCTGAAAATGTTCTTCAAGGAAGACTGGACCCCACCGTTCGCCGACAAGGTGATCTTCACCCTGGCGCCGGTGGTTGCCATGAGTGCCCTGCTGATCGCCTTTGCGGTCATCCCGATCACCCCGACCTGGGGCGTCGCGGATCTGAACATCGGTCTGTTGTTCTTCTTCGCCATGGCCGGTCTGTCCGTGTATGCGGTGCTGTTCGCCGGCTGGTCGAGCAACAACAAGTTCGCCCTGCTGGGCAGCCTGCGTGCTTCGGCACAAACCGTGTCCTACGAAGTGTTCATGGGCCTTGCGCTGATGGGCATCGTGGTTCAGGTCGGCTCGTTCAACATGCGCGACATCGTTGAATATCAGGCGCAGAACCTGTGGTTCATCATTCCGCAGTTCTTCGGCTTCTGTACGTTCTTCATCGCAGGCGTCGCGGTCACTCACCGCCACCCGTTCGACCAACCGGAAGCCGAGCAGGAACTGGCTGACGGCTACCACATTGAATATGCCGGCATGAAATGGGGCATGTTCTTCGTGGGCGAATACATCGGGATCATCTTGATCTCGGCGCTGCTGGTGACGCTGTTCTTCGGTGGCTGGCACGGCCCGTTCGACATTCTGCCATCGCTGGCATTCTTCTGGTTCGCCTTGAAAACCGCGTTTTTCATCATGCTGTTCATCCTGCTGCGCGCCTCCATCCCGCGCCCGCGTTATGACCAGGTCATGGATTTCAGCTGGAAGTTCTGTTTGCCGCTGACCCTGATCAATTTGCTGGTGACTGCTGCGATTGTGTTGTTGAACACACCGGCAGGCTCGGTTCAGTGAGGATTTGACCCATGTTCAAATATATTGGTGACATCGTTAAGGGTACGGGTACCCAGTTGCGCAGCCTGGTCATGGTCTTCGGCCACGGCTTTCGCAAGCGCGACACCCTGCAATACCCCGAAGAGCAGGTTTATCTTCCGCCCCGCTATCGCGGCCGCATCGTCCTGACCCGCGACCCCGATGGTGAAGAGCGCTGCGTGGCATGCAACCTGTGTGCAGTAGCCTGCCCCGTCGGCTGCATTTCGCTGCAGAAGGCCGAAACAGAGGACGGACGCTGGTACCCCGACTTCTTCCGCATCAACTTTTCGCGCTGCATCTTCTGCGGCCTGTGCGAAGAAGCCTGCCCGACAACCGCGATCCAGCTCACGCCGGACTTCGAGATGGCCGACTTCAAGCGTCAGGACCTTGTGTACGAGAAGGAAGACCTGCTGATCTCCGGACCCGGCAAGAACCCTGACTACAACTTCTATCGCGTTGCCGGTATGGCCATCGGCGGCAAGCCCAAGGGCTCCGCACAGAACGAAGCCGAGCCGATCAACGTCAAGAGCTTGCTGCCTTAAGGAAGTAAAGATGGAATTCGCTTTCTACTTCGCATCCGGTATCGCTGTTGTGTCCACCCTGCGGGTGATCACCAACACGAACCCGGTGCACGCCCTGCTCTACCTGATCATCTCGCTGATCGCCGTAGCAATGACGTTCTTCAGCCTCGGCGCTCCGTTCGCCGGCGTGCTGGAAGTCATTGCCTACGCGGGCGCAATCATGGTCCTGTTCGTGTTTGTGGTGATGATGCTGAACCTCGGCCCGGCCTCGGTTCAGCAGGAACGTGCCTGGCTCAAACCCGGCATCTGGATCGGCCCGGTCATTCTCGGCGCGCTGTTGCTGGCCGAGTTGCTGTATGTGCTGTTCGCCAACCCGACCGGCGCTGGTGTTGGTCACACCACGGTCGACGCCAAGGCAGTCGGCATCAGCCTGTTCGGGCCCTATCTGCTGGTGGTGGAACTCGCCTCGATGCTGTTGCTTGCAGCAGCCATCACGGCCTTCCATCTGGGCCGCAACGAGGCCAAGGAGCCAAGCCAATGAATGCTATCCCTCTTGAGCACGGTCTGGCGGTCGCCGGGGTCCTGTTCTGCCTGGGTCTGGTCGGCCTGATGGTGCGCCGTAACATTCTCTTCGTGTTGATGAGCCTGGAAATCATGATGAACGCCGCTGCACTGGCGTTCGTTGTGGCCGGCAGCCGTTGGGGGCAACCGGACGGGCAGGTGATGTTCATCCTGGTGATCAGCCTTGCGGCAGCCGAGGCCAGTATCGGCCTGGCGATCCTGATGCAACTGTATCGCCGCTTCCACACTCTCGATATCGATGCTGCCAGCGAGATGCGCGGATGAACCTTCTCTTTCTGACTTTCGTATTCCCCCTCATCGGCTTTCTGCTGCTGTCGTTCTCCCGTGGACGCATCTCGGAAAACCTCGCTGCGCTGATCGGTGTCGGCTCCATCGGCCTTTCAGCCATCGTCACGGCCTGGGTCATCTGGCAGTTCAACGTGGCACCACCTGAAGGCGGTCACTACACGCAGGTGCTGTGGCGCTGGATGGACGTCGATGGCTTCCAGCCCAACTTCGCGCTGTATCTGGACGGGCTGTCCGTCACGATGCTGGGCGTCGTGGTTGGTGTCGGCTTCCTGATCCACCTGTTCGCGTCCTGGTACATGCGCGGTGAAGCGGGCTACTCGCGCTTCTTCTCCTACACCAACCTGTTCATTGCCAGCATGCTGTTCCTGATCCTGGGCGACAACCTGCTGTTCATCTACTTCGGTTGGGAAGGCGTGGGCCTGTGCAGCTACCTGTTGATCGGTTTCTATTACAGCAACCGCAACAATGGCAACGCAGCCCTCAAAGCGTTCATCGTCACCCGTATCGGTGACGTGTTCATGGCTATCGGCTTGTTCATCCTGTTCCAGCAATTGGGCACGCTTAATGTGCAGGAACTGCTGGTCCGGGCGCCGGAACACTTCAAGGTCGGCGATTTCTGGATCGTGCTGGCGACGTTGATGCTGTTGGGCGGTGCGGTCGGTAAATCTGCACAGCTGCCACTGCAAACCTGGCTGGCGGATGCGATGGCCGGTCCTACTCCGGTTTCGGCGCTGATCCACGCAGCGACCATGGTCACGGCGGGCGTCTACCTGATTGCGCGTACTCATGGCCTGTTCGCACTGGCACCTGACATCCTGCATCTGGTCGGCATTGTCGGCGGCGTCACGCTGGTTCTGGCGGGGTTCGCCGCACTGGTGCAGACCGACATCAAGCGTATCCTCGCCTACTCGACCATGAGCCAGATCGGTTACATGTTCCTGGCACTGGGCGTTGGCGCCTGGGAAGGCGCGATCTTCCACCTGATGACCCACGCCTTCTTCAAGGCGCTGCTGTTCCTTGCTTCCGGTGCGGTGATCGTTGCCTGCCACCACGAGCAGAACATCTTCAAGATGGGCGGCCTGTGGAAGAAACTGCCATTGGCCTACGCCAGCTTCATCGTCGGTGGCGCTGCTCTTTCCGCCCTGCCGCTGCTGACGGCGGGCTTCTACTCCAAGGACGAAATTCTCTGGGAAGCATTTGCCAGCGGTAACAATGGCTTGTTGTATGCCGGTCTGGTGGGCGCGTTCATGACGTCGCTGTACACCTTCCGTCTGATCTTCATCGCGTTCCACGGTGAAGCCAAGACCGAAGCACACGCAGGTCACGGTATCGCTCACTGGCTGCCACTGTCGGTGCTGATCGTACTGTCGACGTTCATCGGCGCGTGGATCACTCCGCCCCTGGCCGGTGTGCTGCCGCAGAGCGTCGGCCATGCCGGTGGCGAAGCCAAGCACAGCCTGGAGATCGCCTCCGGCGCCATCGCGCTGGCCGGTATCCTGCTGGCAGCATTGCTGTTCCTCGGCAAGCGCCGCCTGGCGACGGCTATCGCCAACAGCGCTCCGGGCCGTTTCCTCTCGGCCTGGTGGTTCGCGGCATGGGGCTTCGACTGGATCTACGACAAGCTGTTCGTCAAGCCGTATCTGGCAATCAGCCATGTACTGCGTAGTGATCCGTTCGACCGCACCATCGGCTTGATCCCACGTCTGGTCAAAGGCGGTCATGACACCATGAGCCGCACCGAGACCGGCCAGTTGCGTTGGTATGCTGCCTCGATCGCCGTGGGTGCCGTTCTGGTACTCGGTGCCGTCGTTCTGGTTGCGATCTGATATGAACCTTGCGAATTTGCGAAAGGAATTGAGCCCGTCATGATTCTGCCCTGGCTAATCCTGATCCCCTTCATCGGCGGCCTGCTGTGCTGGCTGGGTGAGCGCTTCGGCTCTACCCTGCCGCGCTGGATTGCGTTGCTGACAATGACCCTGGAACTGGTTCTCGGCCTCTGGCTGTGGGCTACCGGCAACTTCGGCTACGCGCCGGTGCCGGGTGCCGATCCGACCTGGACCCTGGAATTCCACCATCCGTGGATCACCCGCTTCGGCATCGACGTGCATCTGGCACTCGATGGCCTGTCGCTGCTGATGATCCTGCTGACCGGCCTTCTGGGTGTGCTGTCGGTGCTGTGCTCGTGGAAGGAAATCCAGCGCAAGGTCGGTTTCTTCCACCTTAACCTGATGTGGATCCTGGGCGGTGTCGTCGGAGTGTTCCTGGCCATCGACCTGTTCATGTTCTTCTTCTTCTGGGAAATGATGCTGGTGCCGATGTATTTCCTCATCGCGCTCTGGGGTCACAGTTCTTCGGATGGGAAGAAAACCCGTATCTACGCAGCCACCAAGTTCTTCATCTTCACTCAGGCCAGCGGCCTGATCATGCTGGTGGCGATCCTGGGTCTGGTGCTGGTGCACTTCAATCAGACCGGCGTGATCACCTTTGCCTACGCCGACCTGCTGAAGACCAAACTGGCACCGGGCACCGAGTACATCCTGATGCTGGGCTTCTTCATTGCCTTCGCCGTCAAGCTGCCGGTGGTGCCGTTGCACTCCTGGCTGCCGGATGCGCATGCCCAGGCACCGACTGCAGGCTCCGTCGACCTGGCGGGTATCCTGCTGAAGACGGCGGCTTACGGCCTGCTGCGCTTTGCCCTGCCGCTGTTCCCCAACGCATCGGCCGAGTTCGCACCGATTGCCATGACGCTGGGGCTGGTCGGTATCTTCTACGGCGCATTCCTGGCATTTGCCCAGACTGATATCAAGCGCCTGATCGCGTTCTCCAGCGTTTCGCACATGGGCTTCGTACTGATCGGTATCTACTCGGGCAGCCAGCAAGCGCTGCAAGGCGTACTGATCCAGATGATCGCCCACGGTCTGTCGGCTGCGGCACTGTTCATTCTCAGTGGTCAGCTGTACGAGCGCCTGCACACCCGCGACATGCGTGAGATGGGCGGCCTGTGGTCACGCATCGCTTACATCCCGGCCATCAGCCTGTTCTTTGCCGCCGCCTCTCTGGGTCTGCCGGGCACTGGCAACTTCGTCGGCGAGTTCCTGATTCTGCTGGGCAGCTTCGCCAGCTCACCATGGATCACGGCGATCGCCACCTCCGGTCTGGTATTTGGTTCTGTCTACTCGCTGATCATGATCCACCGCGCCTACTTCGGCCCGTCGAAGTCCGACGAGGTTCTGAAGGGCATGGACGGACGGGAAATGATCATGGTGCTGGGCCTTGCCGTGTTGCTGGTCGTGCTCGGGGTGTTCCCGCAGCCGTTCCTCGACACTTCGGCAGCGACCATGCACGGCGTGCAGCAATGGCTAGGCACTGCCTTCACTCAACTCGCTTCGGCCCGGTAAGAGCGCTATGGACCTGACGATTCAACACTTTATTGCGCTTGCGCCACTGCTGATCACCAGCCTCACCATTGTCGTGGTGATGCTGGCGATCGCATGGCGCCGCAATCACTCGCAAACGTTCCTGCTTTCGGTAGCAGGCCTCAACCTGGCCCTGCTGTCGATCTATCCAGCACTGAAAGTTGCCCCTCTGGTCGTGACGCCACTGCTGCATATCGACAACTTTGCCTGCCTGTACATGGCGATCATCCTCGCCTCTACCCTCGCTTGCGTGACCATGGCGCACGCCTATCTGGGTGAAGGCAAGGCCGGGTATCCGGGCAATCGCGAAGAGCTTTACCTGCTCATCCTGCTGGCAGCCGCCGGTGGGCTGGTTCTGGTCAGCGCTCAGCATCTGGCGGGCCTGTTCATCGGCCTGGAACTGCTGTCGGTGCCGGTCTACGGGCTGGTGGCTTATGCCTTCTTCAACAAGCGCTCGCTGGAAGGCGGCATCAAGTACATGGTCCTGTCGGCCGCAGGGTCCGCGTTCCTGCTCTTCGGTATGGCGCTGCTGTACGCAGAGGCAGGTTCGCTGAGCTTCGACGGTATCGGCAAGGCTATCGCAGCGACCGGTATGCCGAGCCCGATTGCCAGCCTGGGTCTGGGTATGATGGTCGTCGGCCTGGCCTTCAAGTTGTCACTGGTACCTTTCCACCTGTGGACCCCGGACGTTTACGAAGGCGCCCCTGCGCCGGTCGCGGCCTTCCTGGCAACCGCCAGCAAGGTGGCGGTATTTGCGGTACTGGTGCGTCTGTTCCAGATTTCACCGGCAGCCAGCAGCGGTGTCCTGCATGACGTACTGGCAGTCATCGCCGTAGCGTCGATCCTGGTCGGCAACCTGCTTGCGCTGACTCAGACCAACCTCAAGCGTCTGCTGGGCTACTCCTCCATCGCTCACTTCGGTTACCTGATGATTGCGCTGGTGGCCAGCAAAGGCATGGCGGTCGAGGCGATTGGTGTCTATCTGGCAACTTACGTCCTGACCTCGCTGGGCAGCTTCGGCGTGATCACCATGATGTCTTCGCCTTACAGCGGACGTGATGCCGACGCGATGTTCGAATACCGCGGTCTGTTCTGGCGTCGCCCTTACCTGACGGCAGTCATGACCCTGATGATGCTGTCGCTGGCAGGTATCCCGCTTACCGCTGGTTTCATCGGCAAGTTCTATATCATCGCCACCGGTGTCGAATCGCAGCTGTGGTGGCTGATCGGGGCGTTGGTCATCGGTAGCGCCATCGGCGTGTTCTATTACCTGCGTGTGATGGTCACCATGTATCTGGTCGACAACAAGCTTCCTCGCCACGACGCAGCCATCAACTGGGCTCAGCGCACAGGTGGTGTGATGCTGCTGGCCGTTGCGATCCTGACCTTCGTGCTGGGTGTTTACCCGCAACCGCTGCTCGATCTGGTGGTCAATGCCGGTCTGCACGTAGCAGGCTGATCCTGCGCAAACGCAAAGCCCTGCTCTTGAGCAGGGCTTTTTTTTGTCTCCAAAAAAGGTTGGAACGGCTACCCGGAAACGCTTTTCGCGGCACGAACAGCGCCTGGGGATAGGCCCACCGTTCTTTTGAATGCACGGCTGAAGGCGGCCAATGAACCGTAACCCAGTTGACTGGCAACAGCCTCCAGAGAACAGTGTTCGCGGCTCAGGCGGTGAAACGCCAGGCGCATTCTCAGCTCCGTCAGGTACTGCAATGGCGGCATACCCGTTGCCTCGAGAAAGCGCTGTGCGAACACAGAGCGGGAATGCCTGGCCTCATGGGCAAGCGTGGCCACCGTCCAGCGTCTACCTGGACGCTGGTGCATCATGACGATGGCGCGACTCAGCCGAGGGTCTTGCAAAGCACCGAGCCAGCCTGTGGCATTCCCACAGCCACCCGCGACCCAGCCACGCACCAGCAGCGCGGCCACGACTTCAGCAAGACGTGCCAGAATGCCTGCGTGCCCGGCCTGTAGCATCAAGGCTTCACGCTCCATTGCCGCGAGCATGGGCCGCAGCTCGGGGCACGTTTCCAGCAGAGTACTGACCTGCATGACATCCGGCATGGCGGCAACAAGCGGCTGCATGCCGCCCAGTTCCAACTCCATGCAACAGCTGAAGATAATCGCCCGATCAACCGCTCCGCCCTCCTCGGCATCAGCCCGATCGTGAACACCATCGCTGATGCCGGTAGACGGATCAAACAGCTGTACATCGCTTGCAGCCGTGTCTTCGGCCGTCAACACAGCGTGGTGCCCACCGCGCGGAATAAGAACCGCGTCGCCGGTATCGAGCCTGTACAGAATGCTCTCAGCGCTGCGTAGCCAGACCGGCCCACGCCCGACGAAATGAAACTGCGCTCGTCCGATTGCGTTAGTGAAGCCAACACCCAGAGGCGGCACAACTTCCAGCCTGCGGAATTGAACGCCGAAAAGACGCATACCGAGCAGCAGCTCGCTGATGGGGTCATTTGACGGGGCTTGCATGGAGAGAGGCCACTTCAAGTTCAGGACGATCAATCAATTTATCAGGATCTTACGTCATAGACCGTCCTGCGTCATCGACCTACAGTGCGCCCATCACTTCTACCGCGTGGAAATAGCCTCATGAATCACATTCGCTTCGTTCACCTGCTGCGCAATACCTTGCTTGCTGCGCTGCTGACCGGACTATCATCACTGGCCTTGGCAGTAGACAAACACTACACCGTCACAGCCCCTGACGGCGTCAAACTCGCTGTGCAGGAATCAGGTGATCCGAACGGCCCGGCCCTGATTTTCATTCACGGTCTGCTGGGCAGTCGCCTCAATTGGGAAAAGCAGATCGCCAGTCCCCAACTGCAGCGCTACCGAATGATTACCTATGACCTGCGCGGTCACGGGCTTTCCGACAAGCCCGACAGTGTCGAGGCGTACCGTAACGGGCGTCGCTATGCGGACGACCTGGCAGCGGTACTTGAAGCCACCACAAGCAAGCGTCCGGTACTGGTCGGCTGGTCATTGGGCGGCGTGGTCATGTCCAACTACCTCGCCGCCTATGGTGACGCGAAGATCGGCGGCGTTGTGTATGTTGATGGTGTCATCGAGCTTAACGCGGCCCTGATTACAGCCCACCCTCATCTATATGCCGGCCTGAGTTCAGAGGACCTGAAAACCCACCTTGATGCAGTACGTACCTTTCTCGGACTGTGCTTCCACACACAACCGGACGCACCGACTTTCGAGCGGCTGGTGTCGAGTGCTGCGATGGCATCGTGGGCGATGACCCGTGCTACGCCTGCAATGACTGTCGATGTAGCCAAAGGCCTGCCCAAGGCAAAGGTGCCGGTATTGATGCTGTATGGCGGCAAGGATGAACTGGTCAACCTTCAGCCCAGCATCGCACGCGCTCGGCAGCTCAATCCTCGAATTCAATCGAAGGTGTACGAAAACTCAGGCCACGCGCCATTTCTGGAAGAAGCATCGCGCTTCAATACCGATCTGGCCGCCTTCATGGACTCGGCTGCGATCGCGGCAAAAAGCTCAGAATGAGACCTGCTCTCATGAAAAAAACCGCGCATGCTCCCTGCCTGATAAATGGCAGGGAGCATGCGCGGGTCTGTGTCGACCACGCGACCTGCCAATGTCAGCCTGGCAGTCTCACGGGTTTCTTGGAGCCGGAGCCGCTGAACAATCCCCAACTGGAGATGAACAGCGCAGCCACCAGAGGTCCGATCACAAAGCCGTTCAGACCAAAGACCGACATGCCGCCAAGCGTGGAAATAAGGATAAGGTAGTCCGGCATTTTGGTGTCTTTGCCCACCAGGATCGGGCGCAGTACGTTATCCACCAGACCGATCACGAAGACGCCAAACAAGCCCAGCACTACACCTTGCCAGATCATGCCACTGAGCAGGAAGTAGACCGCCACTGGCGCCCAGACAATCCCGGCCCCTACCGCAGGCAACAGCGACAGGAACGCCATGATCACCGCCCACAGCAGCGCACTCGGGATGTCCAGCACCCAGAAGATGAAGCCACCCAGCGCACCTTGCGTCACCGCGACCACCACGTTGCCTTTGACCGTGGCACGTACCACTCGGGTGAACTTGAGCTGCAGACGACGCTTCTGCTGTTCGCCCAACGGGAAGGCCGTGCGGATCTTGCGCACCAGTTCCTGCCCGTCGCGCAGGAAAAAGTACAGCAGGTAGAGCATGATGAAGACGCTGACGACAAAGTCGAATGTGCCCTGCCCGAAGCTGAATGCCTGCGTCGCCAGGTACTGACTGCCCTGCATCGCACCCTTGGCGATCTTGTCGCGCAACCCTTCCAGGTCGCCCATGCCCAGACGATCAAGCAGCGCCTGAATGGAGTGCGGCAGCAGGTCCTTGAACTCGGCCAGATAGCCGGCAATATCCAGTTGCCCGGTCTCGACGTTCTTGTACAGCGTGGTGCCCTCCTGAACCAGCAAGGCGCTGATCACGATCACCGGCAGAATCGCGATGACCAGACAGATCGTCAGGGTGCACAGGGAGGTAAGATTGCGTGACCAGTTGAACTTGATCTGCAACTTGCGCTGCACAGGCGCGAAGATGATCCCGAGGATGACCGCCCAGAACACTGCGCCATAAAACGGCAGCAGAATCCATATGAAGGCAATGGTCACCAGTACCAGTAGCAGAATGAGGGTTTTGTATTGCAGCGTGGTTTCGTTCATGTCCTGTCCATGTCATTAGACCGCGCATCGCGCCCGGTCTAGAGCTTAGTCAGCACACGAGCGCACGAGTGCCATCTTCCATGACGGCAATATGACGGCGATGCCGGGTACAGGCTGTGGCAGGGGTTTACACTCCTGCCGGAGAGGTATCAGACCCGGAACTGACCGACCAGACCGTCCAGGCGTGCGCCGAGTTCGGCCAGGCTGCGTGATGTCTGGGCGCTTTGCCGGGTTTCATCGGCGACATTCTCGACTGCACCCGCGATCTGATGGACGCTGCGATTGATTTCCTCGGCAACCGCCGTCTGCTCTTCTGCGGCACTGGCGATCTGCGCGTTCATCGAATTGATGGTCGCGATCAGCTCGCCGATGCTCACCAGCGATGTACCGGCTTCGTTGGCCTGCGCCGAGGTGCCGTCGCCTGCTTCGCTGGAACGGCGCATGGCTGTCACCGCCTCCTGAGTGCCCTGCTGCAAGCGGTCGATCATGCCCTGGATCTCCTGCGTGCTCTGCTGTGTCCGGCTGGCCAGTGCCCGTACTTCGTCGGCGACCACGGCAAAACCGCGCCCTGCCTCCCCTGCCCTGGCGGCCTCGATGGCAGCATTGAGTGCCAGCAGGTTGGTCTGTTCGGCGATCGAGCGGATGACGCCCAACACACTGACAATGGAAGAAACATCCTTCTGCAAGACGTCCAGTGAAGAGCCGCTTTTGCGGATGTCATCGACCAGCGCGTGAATCTGCCGAATGCTGCCATCCACCACGCGCTTGGCGGCTCGCCCTTGCTCGTCGGTCTGCTGAGCAGCAACGGACGCACCCTGTGCGCTCTTGGCAACGTCTTGAGCAGCAGCCGACATCTGATTGATTGCAGTAGCCACCTGATCGGTTTCGTGACGCTGCCGGTCCATGGCCGTTTCCGAGCGCTGTGCCTGCGAGCTGACTTCGCCGACCAGGCCATTGAGCTGCCCGGTCATTTCACTGATTTGACGAACCATGCCATGAATCTTGTCGACAAACCTGTTGAACGAGCCTGCCAGATCACCGAGCTCGTCATTGCTGGTAATCACCAGCCGACGAGTCAGGTCGCCTTCACCTGCCGCGATGTCATCCAGACTGTTTTTCATCAGGCCGAGCGGGCGCAGCAAAGTGCCTGTCAGCACTATTCCGATGATGCCGATAATGACCAAGACCAGAACAGTAATGCCGAGAATGCTGTAGAGCATCTCCTTCAAGCGTGCCTCGACACCCTGCCTGACCACGGCGACCTGAGCATCGATGCCATCGATATTGACGGCAGAGCCGATGACCAGATCCCATTTCGGCAGATAATCCGTATAGCCGATCTTGGGGACCGGTTCAGTCTTGCCAGGCAGGGCCGACGAGTACATTACATAGTGGGTGCCCGCCTTGCCGACCGCCACCAACTCGCGATTGATATAGACGCCGTTCGCATCACGGGCATCAGCAAAACTTTTGCCCACACCGTCAGGGCTGTTGCTTCTGAAAATCCGGATCACCTGAGAGTCGTAGCCAAAGATGTAACCATCCTTGCCGTAACTGACCGAGGAAAGCAGCTTGATAGCGTTGGCACGCGCAGCGTCGTCGCCGGGCGCGGCGGCATCGTAAAGTGGTTTGATGGCGGTCATGGCGATAGCAACGTAGTTTTGCAACGTTGCCTTGGCCTCGTTGAGTAAGCGCTCTCGCGTATCGCTGACCTCTCGCTCGGCCTGCCGATGCAGCATGAATACGGTCGTAGCGCTGATCACCAGCGCAAACATCAGAACCGGCAGGACTGCCAGCGACAGAACCTTGGCTTTCAGACTGAGACGCATAGGATTGGCCTTATGGTTATTTTTATAAGTCAGAGGTGCCCAATCAGGTTATCGGCACTCTCCGATGGACATTAAGACCTGTCGTGCCTTTTGTATGAAGACGCTGAACGATACTGGCTGACGCCCTAGGGGGCAGTCCGCTCGGGCAGGTCGATGCGTACCCGAAGCCCACCTGCCGGGCTCTCCTGCAGTTGCAGTTGACCGCCCCATGCCTCGACGATATCGCGCACGATACCCAGCCCCAGCCCGTGGCCGGTAATCTGCTCGTCAAGACGAGCGCCACGGCTGAACACTTCTGCGCGTTGCGCCTCCGGAATACCGGGTCCATCGTCATCCACCAACAGGCAGAAGCCCTGATCCTGACTGAGAATGTCCAGACGCACCTCGCTGTCGGCCCATTTGCAGGCATTGTCCAGCAGGTTGCCGAGCAGCTCGAGAATGTCCTCCCGATCCCACGGCAGATATGTGCCCGCCTCCACATCGTTGATCAATTGGAGATGAGCACCATGGATCATGCCCAGCGTGGAGAAAAGCCCGGGCAGTTCGGCGTCACAATCGAAGCGGGCTCCCGGTAGAGCGTCACCGGAGAGACGTGCGCGATTGAGCTCGCGCTCCAGACGCAGGCGGATATTTTCCAGCTGCTCCTGCAAGGTCCTGCGCAATCCAGGGTTGGCGTCCAATTGTCCGCTGAGGGCCAGGCTGAGCAAGACCGCGAGCGGTGTCTTCAAGGCATGTCCCAGATTACCCAGTGCGTTACGTGAGCGTTTCAGGCTGTCCTCGGTATGCGCAAGCAAGTGGTTGATCTGCGCCACCAGCGGCTCGAGTTCGAGGGGAACCTGGTTGTCCAGTTGTGAACGCTGGCCCTGCTGGAGCTGAAAAATCTGCTCGCGAACGGTTTCAAGCGGGCGAAGCGCTCTTCGCACGGTGATGCGTTGCAATACCAGCACCAGGATCAGCGCGGCCAGCCCAAGTCCCAGCCCGATCTGCTGCATGAGGCGAAAACTCGCCCTGACCGGTGTGTAATCCTGTGCGACGGTGATTGAAACCTCTTTGCCGAACTTGCGGTATTCGCTGGTCAGCATCAACAGCGATTGCCCGGTCTTGCCGAGCTCAAGATTGGCATGCAAACCTACCCCGGGCTGGGGCAACTCGAAATCCCACAGGGAACGGGAGCGCCAGTGCCCCTGCGGCAAGTCCATCCGGAAGTAATGGCCGGACAGTGGACGCTGATAGGCACCGGACAAGCGATGGTCATCCAGTTGCAGGCCGGCAGGACCTCGCACCAGCGCTACCAGCAGGTTTTCACTCTCGTTGCGCAGACCTGACTCCAGGTAGCGCTGCAGGCCCACTTCGAACAGCCAGAGACTGGTCTGCGCCATCACCAGACCGACAACGACCATGACGGCGATCAGCCCCAGACTCAGACGTCGCTGTATGGATTTCAACCGCCGGCTCCGCCGTACAGATAGCCCTGACCGCGGCGTGTCTCGACGACTGCGCGGCCCAACTTGCGCCTCAGGTGATTGACATGGACTTCGATGACATTGGAATCACGCTCGTTTTCGCCATCGTACAAATGCTCTGACAGATGGCTTTTCGAGAGAATCTGTCCAGGGTGCAACATGAAATAACGCAGCAGACGAAACTCTGCCGAGGTGAGCTGGATATCCACGCCGTCCCGGCTGACGCATTGACGGCCTTCATCCAGATTAAGACCGGCGGATTCCAGCGTGGGCTGGTTGGCCAGCCCGTGCGAACGTCGCAGCAATGCCTGAATACGCAACTGCAGTTCTTCAGGATGAAAAGGCTTGGTCAGGTAATCATCGGCACCTGCCTTCAAGCCTTCTATGCGCTCTGACCAGGAGCCGCGCGCGGTCAGAATCAACACGGGGGTCGCCAGACCTTTGCTGCGCCATTGCTGGAGAACCTCAAGCCCTGGCATGCCAGGCAGCCCCAGATCCAGAACGATCAGGTCATACGGCTCGCTTGCGCCTTGATGAACCGCATCGCGCCCGTCGGCCAGCCAGTCGACCGCGTAGCCTTGACGCCCCAGCGCAGCGAGCAGCTCATCGGCAAGGGGAACATGGTCTTCAACCAGTAGCAGGCGCATCAGTCATCTTCCTCGTCTTTCAGCAATCGGCTATCACGCGCATCGAACTTGAGCTCGCGGACAACGCCCTCAGGGGTCAGCAATTCAAACTCATACACGTACACATTATTCTTTTCCTCTAGCTCGGCCTCGAGCAGACGAGAGCCCGGATGAAGGCCCATCGCGCGCTCGATGAACTGTTCGAGAGGCAGGATGACCCCGCGCTGACGCAAACTGAGCGCTTCATCCTGATTCAGATCTCTGGCATACACAAAAGAGCAGGTCAGGCTCAAACCAAGGATGACACAGAGACGCTTGTCGACATTCATTAGTTATCCTGATGATTCCTGTAGACCTGGCCCGTGGCGGCGTCTATTTCGAGGACCCACTCAATACCCTGTTTGTCACGCAGCTCGACATTGTAAACGTACCTGCCGTATATGTTCTTGAACTGCGTGCCGATAATACTGGCATCGGGGTGTTTGCTCAGCGCTTTGGCATCTAGTGTCTCAGCCGAATGAAGCGTACCTGCATCACTGAGGCGCAGCACTTCCTGCGGGTCGACGCCGTACGCCTGAATGAAACAGGACGTCAAAACCAATGTGAGGGCCGCCAGCAGGGTAGTCAGCGTTTTCATAGAGGGTATCCATAACGATCGGTGCTTCTATGGCGCCCACCTTAACCGGTACAACTTAACTCAAACTGAATAGATCTGGCCGAGTGCCATCAAACACTCTGACAGGTTCACCCTTGCATGGAGTTTCAGGCCATTGCTGTTAAACTCGCAGATTGCATTTATCGCGTCAGCGATCGCCATTTTTCCGGGGCCAATACACAGTGGAAATCTTCAAAATTTCCCCATCCAGTTCCTGCTCCTGACCACCCCATCCCAAAAATCAGTCATTCCCCCTTATTTATAAGGCTTTAGCGTACCACCTTGTACCACTGTTAACCTTCCCTGCCTAAACGAAATAGTACATCATTCAGTACATTTCATAGGATCAGTCTGAGGATGTACTGGTGGCACTGACAGACACTGCTGTACGACAAGCTAAGCCGAAAGACAAGGCGTACACGTTGCCCGATTCCCTTGGGCTGAGCCTATACGTCGCACCCACCACGATTAAGAGCTGGCATTTCCGCTTCACTTGGCTGGGCAAACAGGTTCGTATTTCGTTGGGCACATACCCAGAAATCGGCTTGAAAGAAGCGAGGATGAGGCGTGATGAAGCGCGCGAAGAGGTAGCGCTTGGAATAGACCCCCGCGAATCAAGGAAAGAAAAGAAGACACTGCTCATAAACGCTCAGGGACATACCCTCCGCCGCGTTTACGAGGAATGGCTGGCATTCAGGAAAGGATACTTGAAGCCTGGATCACTGCGGATTATCAGTAATTCAATGGAGCTTGACTGGCTCCCTGCCTTCGGTAATCGCCAGATGAGCTCCATCACTCGTTCAGAAATTGTCAGCGTAATTCGCCGAATTGAAAAACGAGGTTCTGTCACAACGGCCGTGAAGACCCGGCAGCGGTTGGGCCAGATATTCCGGTACGCGATCGCCACAGGGATCGTGGATACCAATCCAACCTTGGAAATGCATACCGTCACAGAGCGTATCACCCTTCAGCGCCACTTTCCGTTCTTGCCGTTTAACGAGTTGCCGAAAACGATCTCCACTATTTTGGGATGCTCTGCTGGCCAGCAGTACAAATCCGCCTTCATGATGATGATCTACTGCGCATCCCGCCCAGGAGAGGTGCGGCACGCCATGTGGAAGGAGATCGATTTCGACAATGCCACTTGGACGATTCCGGCCGGCAAAATGAAGATGCGCCGCGACCACGTCGTACCGCTGCCCAAGCAGGCGATTGAACTGCTGACGGCCATGCTGCCGCTAACCGGCCACCTTGAGTACATTTTTGTGCACCGCAGTGACCCGACAAAGCCAGTCAGCACCAACTATGCCAACAATGTAATCGAGCTTTCTGGGTTGACCGGAATTCAGTCCCCCCACGGATTTAGGCATCTGTTCTCTACGGAGATGAATGGGCGTGGATACAACCGTGACTGGATAGAACGGCAGCTAGCACATGCAGATACAAGCCCCATCCGAGACACCTACAACCATGCCACCTATATAGAGCAGCGAAGGGAGATGATGCAGGATTGGGCCAACTTGCTTACTCATGATGTTGTCAGGACGTAACCAGTCTCTGCTTTTTTGCATAGTGCTGACGAACACAACTACAAAGAAGCGGTCAGGATCATGCCACACCCCTGACGTCGACACCACCTGTCTGAGCCAGGAGACGCTTGGCTGTGTGATTCGCAAGCTTAGCCGAGGTTTTGGTCGGAGCGATTTCGACCCCGACAGGTATGCCCGTACACTTGAGGACGGAAGCCCGTATGCGACGACCGAATGCTTTGAGATCCCCTGGGACACCGGTCAAGTCCGCGAACGCTTCGTCGATAACCATGGACTCGATGATCGACATCACGCGCTCGCTCATGTCGCTATTTATGTGGAATAGAAAATCAACCTCACACCCCAGTTACCGCAGGATCTGCATTTGAATTTCCCCAACTAGTGTACTGTTTTCGAAAAAAACCAGCTACTGCCTAACGCAAAATTCAAATTTTATCAATAACTTAGGCTGCAGCTCATGGGTAAATTATTTCGCAGACAGTGCACTAGCAACCTTTATTGGAACTCACGATTAGGCACAACTATGCTTAGGACTAACAACCGCACCCTTTGAATGGTAAGGCTTGATCAGAACTCAGCCCACAGCCGACTTTCCCACTCGGAAAAGTCGGCCAGCAGTGGACATTCGGCATCATCTGCACCACAAGCCGCTGTGCTTAAACAGGGTTAAGTTTGAGCGCGGCGAAGGGCCCCCCGAACAAGTCATATTGAGGTGCGCTGCCCCTTGTAATTTAGGGGGGATTCCAGCTGGCTCATCGAGCAAAAAAACTTGTTCGCAGGTTCCCTAGGCAAAGCCGTCAAGACCGTAGGCATCCCCCGATAGCAATTTTTCAGGGTTAACGTACTTATTAGGGATGCCTGGCCCAGTGACGTTTTGGCTCAAGCTGATCCGATGTGATACATCCAAATTCAAATCGTACAGGTTAGCGAGAGTATTCCCGCCCGACTTGAACCCGTAAGCTTTAATAACGGCGGCATCTAAAGCTTCCTGCGCTATCTTCAGCGGATTCTTACCAGGAAGGTCGAGAGTTTTATAGAGTTTCCTTAACCCGCCAGTCACTCCGTTAACTGCCTTATGTTGAACTTCACGTAAGGCGCGTCCGGCGGATGCCACTGCTTCTACATCTTTGGCACTCGGCTCTTGGGGCCATGGAAACGTTTCAAAAACAGATTCAGCAGTGTAACGGAGTCTCTCGGTAAGATTAGAGCATTTCGCCACAAACCACTCTGCATGCGCACTTGATTGCAAAATGCCAAAGCTATAATCATCAGCTAGTGCGAACACCTGCAAGGCGTCGCCAGGGCGTAGGTCAGAGCTAACAAAAAAGAACAATGGGCGTTTGGTAACACGGGAACACGCTAAGTATCTCGGGATTCCTGCGATGCTTGTTAATAACTCTTTTCGAGCACGCCAGTGTCTCCACCAGTAGTCTATTGATGTGGAACGCTCTGAATCCTCTGCTTTCCCAAGGATGTCGGGAAGTACAGTATCTTTCAAATGGCCAAATAGTTTTTTTGATTTCGCCGCAGTTGTGATATCTGCATCTCCGAAGTCGATAATATGTCTGTACACGGATCGCCCGGCGAGCAAATCATCCCCAATCACATAGGGACTTAATAAGTGTTGTTCGTCTGCTGGTATGCTTTGTCTTTGAGCTTCGCGCATGAGAAACCCTTTATGCCCCGGAGTGATACCTTGGCAAACAACTACATCATCATTGCATATAAGCTTCAGCGCGCCGCCTAAATCAACCTTGTCGGAAAGTGAGGCGTTGATAAAGTCGACCTCCTTAATGCCTAGCTCGAAGTCTTTACTTGCATGCCCTGTTCCGCGAGCTTTTTTTGTTTTTGAACCGCTAGATTTTAATTTGTACCAAAGCCGCTTTTTGGTAGGAATAAGCGACGTATCATGAGTTTTGATCCAGTTTGCAATCGAAACGCTAACATTTGCTTCTCCAGACCATGGTTGATTATCTACAGCCTCAATAATTGTACCGCTGGAGCAGATAACATCCAAACCGCCCTCTCGACTAGCATTACTCCGGATATTTTGAGTTCCGACCAATCCTGCACGACCAGAATACCAATTATTTCGTTCACAATTGGTCAGGTGCGCTTCAGACCGACTAAACCAATAAACACAGAAATCAGCCATCCCGGGGATTTCCGGATAGGCCTTACGCAATCTCTTAACGTAGGCACTCCCTTGTTTAGGCTTTAACAGTTTTGCCCCAAGAAATGGCGGGTTTCCGATAATTACATCAACCTCAGGCCAAGTAGTTCGCTCGTCATCCTCGGTCAACAAAGCATCTACAGCCAAGAAATTCGAGTCTAAGTTATCCAATGGAAGAGCTTGTTCATGGACGTGCAGTTCGTCGATTGCGAGCTTGTGAGCAAGCATCATAGTTACTTTAGCCAACTCGATCGCAAAAGGATTTATATCTAAACCAAAGAAATTTCTACTTGTCACAAACCCTAGGGTACGCTGAGAAGCGTCTATGCTCTTGTACTCCCCCATTCGCTCATAGATTCTCGCCTCAAGCCTTTTTATTTCTCTATAGGCGGTATACAAGAAGTTTCCCGAACCGCATGCTGGATCTAGAACCTTGAAATTTTCAATATCTCTCAGAAGAACGTCAAGCTCTTTAAGTGTTTTCGCCGTTTCGATTTTTGCTCGCCAAGGTTCAACAATAGTAGGCCCGACGACCTTCATGATATCAGCAGGGCTAGTATAATGCGCACCGAATGCCCTACGTTCGTCGGCATCCATACTGTGCTCGAAGATAGCCCCAAAAATCTCCGGGCGAACCCGCGACCAATTAAATTTAGCAGCCTCTCTAAGCAGTAGGACCTGCTCTTCTGAGAGCTCAATTCTTGTTGGAATGGCAAATAAGCCACCATTAAAATATGGCACCCCCTTATATCGGCCTGCCGCTGTAATCCCTGGGGTATTCATTTCGGTAAACAGCTGGCCGATGTAGTCATGTGCTTTCGCAGGCGTGGTGCAGTCGTCAAGGAGTCGGGCAAAAAAGTATTTTTCAAGAAGCCCAATATCCTCTGCAAAAAGCGCCATAAGTACTTGTAGCGTAAAGCGCTGAGCCAACGGTCGAGGGACATTGTCTTTAATTAAAGAACGAAACAGCTGTACTAGCTTGTCCGCCGCTTCACGAGTAACCGTTTCCTGGTGATTTCCGAATAAAGGAATCTCTTCCTTCTTAAATAGAAAGGCAAGAGGACTAAACCTTTCAGAAAGATCTGTGAGATACACCTTATCTACAGGGCTATCCATTTGAGAATTAAAATCATAAACCCAAAACTCATCAAAATTACATAACACTACATACGTCGGTCGGTTCGGAACGAGCCTTGTCCAATATGTAAATGCCTGCGCGTAATGCTTTGATAGGTCCTCACCACGTTTTTTCATTTCAACCAGAACTACGGGCTTCCAAACGAGGTCAGCAAAGCTCGTGCCTTTATTCTCGTTTTTTACTCGCATTTCGCATGTAGCGCCTGCTTCCTTGAAGCCATCGTGTCCAAACGCCCTGAAAAGCTGGTCAAGAAATATTTGAGCCTCGCCTTTCTCATCCCCTTTGATGTGCTTTGAGCACCACTCTACAAAATTTTTTAATAGCATTTCTTTTTGTTGCATAACAATAACGTCCTGTAATGGATGTTGTGACATAAAACTACTCTTCATATGCCCGAGCATCTGCGGCAAAGCAAATAGCCATCATTCTAGCTCGGATGGCCACATACGTCCGCTGAAAATTAGAAGCGCCCTTCAAAATACACCTCAGACGTTAAGAAGCCTATGCCATGTAGGCTTAAGAAGGATCAAACCATCTTGGTCGGAAGCCACCTTCAATCGGATCACAGAGGTACGGCAAGGCTTAAATCTCTACTCAGCTATGGCCTGAGATAACCGCTGCCCGGGCCAACCCGAACCAAAAATTTTAAGATTCGGTCGACATTATTGGGATTTTCCTTCGCCTGGCGTGAATGTTTGAAGAGGTTGCGCCCAGCATTCACCTGACTTCTCGAAGGCTGACAGACTTTGATCACCGCTTCCATCTGCAGGCGATCAATCAAGTTGAGGTCCGTATCACTCCGGTCGAAGGATCATCACCTAGCTGACTGCCCTCGACACGAAGGGCTCCAATGGATCGTCTTCTGCCGGTCATGATCAAGAAACGTGCTGGTCGAATCCGGCCCAAAGGACTGGTCAGGTCGAATGCAAACGGGCGGGCAAGTCTGAGCAACCACCCAGCCAGAAACTCGATTGCCGCGCGGTGTACTGCCACGCCCCTCCATGCCTGATCCTTGGAACCACATGGATAGCGGATGGGCAAAGTCCGATTAACGTGGTCGACACCACCTCAAAAATAAAAAAATGTGAAAAAGTTACTCAGCCTAAGCGCCTGTATTCTCTAGAAAAATCGTATATAACTGTTAGTAAAGCCTCGGAAGCATTGCAGTCAATCAGCGCGAATACCGGCTCATGCTTTTCCATGACGGCGCATGCTGTAATTGCGCGGGAGTGCTGCACGCCAGTTGACGAGTTTGAGTGGTACACGGTTGGTAAGGCTGTGGGCAATGTGCGGAATCAAGGGCAGGATCTTATCCGCCCCTACAGCGACGCGGCCTAAATGAAACGGAGTATTTGCAGCTAGCTCTCCGGGAGCAGGTGTAACCATGCTGGCAAACGGTGGGCTCCGTAAGCTACGCTAAGCTCTCAATTTTTTTAAAGCAGGAAGCTGATATGTCTTTTGACGCATTTATGCAGGTGGACGGTGTAGAGGGCGAATCTCTTGATGACGGCCACAAGGGCTGGGTAGAGCTGCTGTCCTATCACTACGACGCGGTTCAGTCGATCAGTACAACTGCTTCTTCTAGCGGCGGCGCGACTGCAGGGGGCGTGACCCTGGGCGACTTTAGAGTGAGTAAATATATAGACAGAGCAACACCGAAACTATTTGAACTTTGCTGCCGAGGTTCGCACATTAACAAAGTAACTATTCGCGTACACCGTGCAGGCACCGAAAAATTTAAATATTTAGATATCGTTCTTGAAGAAGTTTTGATATCAACCGTTAGCGGCAATGGCGCGGAGCATGCTGGCTTTCCTGTAGAAATGATTACACTCAATTATGGCCGCATAAAATTCGAATATTCTCAGCAAAGGCGTGCCGACGGAGGGAATGCTGGTATCGTTTCAGGGGGATGGGATAGGACCGCAAACAAACCATTTGCGTAATCAAAAGCATTATCGACTCAATGGCATTGCTTAACAAATAAAGGTCCGCCCAAAAACTGGGCGGACTTTAGAATCACCTAAACAAAAGCAAAGTAGCACCAAGTAGAATAACTGTAACTATTGCTTCTTTTCGAGAAAGCAAAAAGAAAATAGCCAACTGCACAACGACAGCTATAGTTGCGACCACGCCCCGAAAAACCGCTCTATCATTAGACTCATCTTGGATGGGGAAGGATAAATTATCAGGTGATGGCGCGAGATCGGGTGATGGCGCAAGCATACTAGGGTCCATCCAATCATATTCAGAACCCTGAAAAAGCACATACATTAGCAAACAGAAAAAATAAATACCGTATAAAAACACTCGTAGCAATACGCTTTTAGCTTTCATATTTATCACATCATAAGCTGATTGAGATGACGCCAGGAATTGACGATGAAATTGCCATAACTCATATCTTTTTTTATCTCATCCAAGGACCAACTCGTTCCTCGATTATACCTAGCACCGATGATTCGTACCTCCTCTATTCCAATGGTAGAAAAGTGATCATAATCAGCGAGCATACGTATGTGCTTTGCTGCAATATCAATATTATAAACATCAATCTCAATACAGTTAGCCAAGCTCCGGAACTGACTGGAATCCATCTCATCGGGATTCATCCCTAACGTAATGGCTGCCGTTCGAAGCTGGATGCTGACCCAACCAAAACTGGTCTTGGCTGGGGGATTAGTCAGCACGCTTGACACATTGCCCAAGCGGTCAAAAGTTCTGACTTCGAAGCCAATCCTATCCACAATATTTGGATCCCCACCTACTTCGATCCAACATACTCCTGCCAGCAACTCAATAGGAAGCGAATACTTGGCTGCCGCCGCCTTTATATATAATTTGTTATGAACCAGCCAAGCATCTTTAAATCTTCGCAAGTAGCCGGGACCACCGCCCCACCGCTCCGGCCATCCCTTCCAAATGATTACATCAAGCAGGGTCCAAGTGGGACTGTTGTTTGATTCGGGCGTGCAAAATTCGTCCATACGTTCATCCATGACCAGCTTGCAAAACCATACTCTAGCATTAACCTTTGCCGTAAGTGCAGTCACTAGTGGCCAACCTCGGACAAAAATCAGAATAACCCCCCCAGCGCCGCAGGCTCCCAATTCATGATAATCAGCTCACCACTGACATCAGCCTTTCCCTGTCTCTGGTTGGCCGTGCTGTAGCGAATGTTGACCGTTTCAAAATGGAAGCCTTCAAACACCCGCCGTATGTCAGGGTGATCGTTGATGCTCACCATCACCTTCCCCTTGCACCGCCGCATGAAGTCAGCCATCCGCTCGTAATTCTCAAACGGAAAATCCACACCGTACCCAGCCGTCTGCCAGTACGGCGGGTCCATGTAGTGGAACGTGTGAGGCCGGTCGTAGCGCTCGGCACATTCGAGCCACGGCAGATTCTCCACGTACGTACCTGACAACCGCTGCCAAGCCGCAGAAAGGTTTTCCTCGATCCGCAGTAGGTTGATGGCCGGGCCGGTCGTGGCAGTGCCAAACGTCTGCCCGCTGACCTTGCCTGCGAAGGCGTGGTGCTGCAGGTAAAAGAACCGGGCGGCGCGCTGGATGTCGGTGAGGGTTTCGGGGCGGGTCATCTTCTGCCACTCAAACACCTGGCGCGAGCTGAGTGCCCATTTGAACTGGCGGACGAACTCTTCAAGATGGTTTTGGACGACGCGATACAGCGTCACTAAGTCTCCGTTGATGTCGTTTAGGACTTCAACGGGGGCGGCCTGGGGGCGCATGAAGTAGAGGGCCGCACCGCCAGCGAACACTTCGACGTAGCATTCATGGAGTGGGAAAAGCGGGATGAGGCGGTCGGCCAGGCGGCGTTTGCCGCCCATCCAAGGGACGATGGGTGTGGACATAAATAGCAAGACCTTTACTGTATATATAAACAGGTGCTAGGCTCGCTCCGCTTTGTGCACGAAGCGGGAGCCTTGGCTGGACTTGCAGGGGTAATCTGCGGGAACAGTGACCAGTCGCGATGTTGGCGCATCTCGACTGGTCGCTCTTTTTCAATCTGCTGCGTTATTTCTTCAGCTCAATCAGACCAGTACCTTCATGGCCCGCTCGTAAAGCGCCTGACGGTCGGCAAGGCCATTTGTGCCACCGTTGATCCGTTTGGTAATTGTCAGGAAGTCGCTTCTATCTGCGAAGGTATTGAGCCCAGCACGGTGCCAGAACCAAGCAGCTGACATGGCGGCATGCTCCGGACGCTCGAGGAGTTCAGGTTGCTGTAGCAGATCCAGGCCCAATGCCTCACCGCACTCCGCGTAGTTCGCCCGCCCGGTAATTTGAATAAGCCCCCTGCCCCGATATAACTGACCGTCGCCGTCGTCCTCTGGCGTGTTGCCCAGGCGTTCGGCGAGCCGCCCGGTATCGTATTTTTCGAGGTAGGCATCACTGCCCAATTCCCGCACGTAGCGAAGCTGGCCAGACTCATGGCCCACCTGCGCCAGGAAGGCAGTGATACGCAGCTTCGTAACGATGGCGTATTTGCTCATCGCAACGTTTAAGACAGGAACAAAAACGCCAGCTCGGGAGCTGGCGTTGGGGAGGATCTGCAGCAACTGCTGCACAGTAATCGACATTCAGACATCTCCTGAATAAAGATGGTTTGTGATGGAGGTGATGGTCAGAGCTGCACGACCTTGACTGGTTTTTTCGCTTTCTTTTTGCCTTTGGCTTTTGCCTTGCCCTTGTTGCCACCATTGCACTCGGCCATGGTGGACCAGCCAGCTTGGGTAAATACCTGTTCGACCGAATCGGTCAGGTACTCGCCATCAAGCCCCTCCTTGAACCCCTGCACGCTGATCATGCGCTCCGCGAAAAGGTCAGTACGCCCGACCATTTCAAGACGGATGCCTGCAGTGCTGCGATTGAAAGCCGCAAGACGCGCTTTCGCGGCCTGCTCTGCTGCAGATTTGTTGGGGTAGATATGCCGGTCGGTATGAACAGGCGGGAGACCGTCCGGAGCCGTGTCGTTATTGAGGGTCACGATCTGGAGCTTCCCGGTCTTCTTGTCCTGATGCTTCGTCGACACGGCTTTGTGTGTCGAACGATCACCCAGTCTGAACTGCCATCGACTGACGTCCTGGCGCGTGATGGACAGAACGCCAAACGCTTTTCCGGATGCGCTGACTCCCTCTTGCCTGGGCATGACGAGCAACTTGCCGTCGGCGACCTTGGCAGTGCAGTCGTACTTTTTTGCCAGCCGTGTGATGAAGTGGTAATCCGACTCGTTGAGCTGGTCAGCCCGTGGGACCTTTGTCGCTACGTTGCAGGCTGAGGCCCAGCCATTGCGTGCGGCAATGTCGCTGACAATCTTGGACAACGGCACATCCTCCCAGCTACCGCTGCGCGTGGTCTTACCACTTCCACGCATGCTGCTGGCCTTGCCTTTGATGACCATTGTGTCAGGGGGGCCAGACACCTCGATCTCATCAATGGTGTACAGGCCGATCTTGGTCAGCTTCTGGCCGTCATAGCCCAGATAAACCTCAACATCTGCCCCCCTCGATGGCAATACCACTGCACCGTCGCGATCATCAATGCGCAGCTCGAATTCGTCTGAGTCCATGTCGGGCTTGTCAGTGGTACGCAGCTGGATCAATCGGTCGTTGATGAGCGCCGTAATGTCGGTGCCGTCGGCAACGATCCGGAAAGTTGGTTTCATGCGCAGACACCAAAAGAAAGCCCCGCACTCGGCGGGGCTGGGCAAAAGGAAAGGTTCGTTACGCGTAACGCCGAGTTCAGCCCCAGAGCATCACAGTGTCATCGGAGGATGCGGGAAGGTCCGGCAGAGTGATAATCAGCCCCACCCGAAAGGGTTGAACCTCATCGGCCAGGCCCTGATTGGCATCAAGCACGGCCTCCACAGAGCCGTTCAAATGGCCGTAATGGTTGAAACAAAGGGTATCGAGGATATCCCCGTCAGACGTTCTGCATATCGTCGCCATAGCGTGTGAACTCCAGCGTGAACGCCTGCTTGCGAGGGATACCCCCTTGCATCAGAGCGCTCTGATCTTCCTGAATTTTCTTCAAGCACCAGTTACCCAGCACTGCCCCATACCCTGTGGTCAGCGCCAGAGGCACGCCCAGACCTGCGATGCCACGCAAGGTGTCGAGCTGTTTGATCCCGCCTTTGACGTTGGGGAACACCGCCCCCTTGAGCGTCAGTGACTCATCACCCATACCGATGTTCTGCTGTGCCGGTCGACGCGTGAGACGCTCTTGCGATGCCCAGCGGAACTCACTGGAACGGCTCAGTTCGTCGAACGCAGCGGTGTCCAGATTGAAGTAGTACGGCTCGGCCTTCGCGCTCAGCGGTTGCAAGATCAGCAGATGTTCAAACGGTTTGACCGCCTCGGCGGCCGGGGTTTTCTGCGCGGCAAATGACGAGCTAGGCACCACGTTGGCCAACGCGGGGCTGATACTGCCTGCCACTTTATTGATGGCCGTCCCGGCTTTTGCTGCCTGCTCCTTGAGCACTCCCAAGCGCTCGTCAATCTGCGTTGCCGCCCTTGATGCACGACTGTAGGTCGACACGACAGCCCCGACCTTTGTCTGGGCCGCGTTGACACCCCGCATCACGCGTTGAAGCTTGGCCCCGATTGCGGGCCCCACGCCGGGCAGGCCCTCAATCTCGGCGGCTGCACCGCTGATTTCGCTGATCGCACCATTGACCGGCGAGAGCATGCCGTCCAGATCGCGACGGCCTGATTCGCCTGCCGCCACCAGGTACTTCATTCCCGACTGCAGTTGTTCCATGTAAGCCATATATCCCCCTACTCGACATGCGGAGCATCAAACAGATTCGACCGTTGCGACTGCTGTGCAGAATCGCGCATAGCCCGCTGAATCATCGGCTCCAGATCGCGCATCAGTTGCTGCGGATCTTTCACATCACCTTGAACGGTCAGTTGGATAGGTGCATGAATCGAAACCTGCTGTTCGTACTTGGGTGTCGGCATCTTGGGCGCGTCGGGCTTGATGACAATCGGCGCGGCAGGACTTGCTGCCGGTTTTTCCGTCATGGCCCGGCCTACATCCCCCATCAACGGCCCACTCGGGGCCAGCGCTGGAACTGGACCCCGAGCCATCAGCGGCACGCGGTCGTTATCGAAAGCCCTCGCCGTCGCGCCCAGCGTGGGCACTGCCGGACCAGGCAACGCGGCCGGAACCGACGGCGCAGCCAGCAACGACACCGGCTTGTTCTCTTTCTCCGGCGTGCCAAACAGCTCTTTGCCCAACAAGCCGCCGACCTCACCGCCGCCCCAAGACCCCAGGGCACCGCCAATGGCCGCGCCTATCGCCGTGCCCACGACCGGCAAAATCATGGTGCCAATCGCCGCTCCGGCCGCAGCACCGCCCCAGCCGCCCAACGCAGAGCCCGCGACCTCAGTAGCCCCTTCCAGTTTCTTCTCGACAGGGTCATCCGACTGATACAGCTCGACGGCTTTCAGGCCAGCACTGATCACCGCTTCGCCTGGCAAGACTTTGGCCTTACCTGCCATCTTGCCCAGCAAAGGCATAATGCCTCGCTCAGCAGACGGCGGAAGTGGCGGCACGGGGATATATAGACGCGGGGCCGGACGAATCCGAAGGGCGTCGGCCGGACGGGGTGGCACTGGCCGAATGCGCGGTTCACCAGCTGGACGCGGTGACACTACGGGCGGCCGAGACGCAGAGCCTGCGCGACGACGTGCACGGGCTGCCCGACGCCCTCTGCGCGGCGTATCGCGCTGGCCCGGAACACCTGATGAGGTTCCTATCTCAGAGGCGTTGACCACGAACACGCGCTGCAGCCCGTCCCCGTCGCCAGAACCATTGGAGCCGCCATCTGAATCGCCACCGGCCTCCAGCGTTTCGCGGTAAGCCTCCAACGCCGTGAACCCAACCCCGAGCAACCCTTTGGGCCTTTTAGTCTCACCGTCTGCATCAGAGCCTTTGGCTTCCTCGTCCTTGGCATCATCACCTTTGGCTTCATCCGGCTTGTCCTTGTCGACCAGCTTCGCACCTGCCTTGGACGCTACTGTCAGGCCAAAGCCCAGCAGCGCAGCGACACGCGCTTTGCGCCCAGAGGCTGCGGCACCAGGCGCGGTCGCTGCGGTGCTGCCAACACCTGCAGCTTTTGCGTTGGTCACAAAAACCTGCTGGACCTTCCCCGATCCGCCGCCGACCGATCCTCTGGCAAGATTCATCAGGCCCTTGCCGATTTTGAATGCACCGAAGGCTGACTTGGCAACCAGCAGAGCCCCGATGGCTCCCGTTAGTCCCATAGCCAGGTTCGGCATCTTGTCGCTAACAGTCGTGATGCCTTGGGCCACGGTCGTCAAACCTTGCGCCACGGCATCGGTTGCCGGTCTGATCGCATCGCCCACGCTGCGCATGGCATCGTTGGCGGCCTGTGAAAGCTCGGCCCACTTCTGCGACGAGCCTTCCCGGCGCTCGGCCAGGTTCTTGTCGAGAATGCCCGCCGCGTTGCGGGACTGCGATTTCAAATCGTTGTACAGCTGCTTGTTCTGGAGGTACGCGGTAAGCGCCGCCTTGACCTGCATGTCAGCAAAAATGTCGCCGGTTTTCAAAGCCTGCGACAGTGATTCCATCATGGCCTTGGCTTTGGCCGGGTCTGTTTCCTTGCTGATTTTGGCCGTGGCGGCCGCCATTGCCTCGGCTTTTTTCGGGTCCGTCTTCTGGATGTACTGCTGGGCCAATGCCATGCTCGACTCCAGCGTGGACATACCTTTCTGCAGCCCGGTTTGCATCGAGCCTTCGTAATCGATACCGGCCTTTTTGTAGGCATCGACCGTATCCGAAGCACCGATTTTGCCCATCCAGTTTTTCAGGTTGTTGGCCGCCTCGTCAGAGCTGCCCGCCGTCTTCATCTGGACTTGCAGCATTGCGCCGAGCTGCGTCACCGCGTCCATGCCGGTGATACCGATACTGCCCATGTTGGCCAGCAGTTCGGGAAACCACTTGGCCATGTCGGAGGCTTCGAAGCTGCCCGCCTGCCCTTGGTACGCGATGGCTTCCAGAGCCTGCTGCATTTCCTTGGCGTCGGTGATCTTGGCGTTCTGCCCCAGGGCATTGATCATCTTCGCTGTGTCGGTCCCTTCGGAACCCTGACCGACCACGAATTTGGCAGCAACCGGCGCATATTCCAGCGCCTTGCTCAGCTCCATACCGGCACCGACCAGCTGGTTGACCACGTCGGCGACCTGATTGCGCTCCATCCCGGTATCACGGGCAGTCGTGATGATGGTCCGCGACATCTCCGCTTCTTGCGGTTTGTTGGCTATGCCTGCCTTGATCGCAATGTCACGAACAACCGCCCCGAAGTCCGCGCTGATTTTCGTCGGGATCGCCAAGGCACCCGCCGCTACAACGGCTTGACCGACCGAGCTTTTGACGGTCTCCCGTCCCTCGCTCATCTGCCGCCGACCCTTGGCCTGCAGCTCGGCAGAACGAGCCGTGCGGCCCATGTCCTTGTAAGCCTTGCTCAGCCGCCCGACCTCGACGCCCTGCGCTTTCAGGCTGTCGAGGTTTGAATTCAAGCGTGACAGTAACGCGGTCGCACCGGCCTGGCCCGTGGCATGGGCTTTACGCCATTCCTCGCGCAGCTTGATGGTTTCGCCAATCGTACTTTGCAGGACGCGAGCCTTGGCCCCCTTGTCGTCCAGCGCCTTGATACGGCTCTCAACGTCCTTGAAGGCCTTGCCCACGGTCGCGCTGACCGCGCCACCGATGACAAGGCCCAGCTTTAAACTTTCACTCATAGACCACCCGAGGCGTTCAAAGGGGGATCAATCCGTGATCCACCACAGCAGTTCGTTGAACGGCATGGTCAGGATATCGGCAGCGGAAAAACCCGTCTCCGCTGCTACCTTGCGCGCCGCCATTTTCATGGTCTGGGGATTACAGTTCATCCTCTTCGACCAGGCGAAAATAGCCTTCCTGCAGGCGCCGATAATCGCGCTGGGTCATACGGTCCAGATCGTCCTTGCCTGCCTCGATCAGGCTGCAGAACAAGTGGAGTTCGTGGGCCTCGGGGCTGCCATTGGCAGCGGCCGCTGCAGCGCGGGTATCCCTGACGCAAGGTGCGCGCATTGTTACCTTGTCGACTTTCACGGTGTTGATTTCCACCGGGTACTTCAGCGTGATGATCGCGCCTGAATCCGTCAGGACGATCCACGACGGCAGCGGAGTGGTTTCGTTGTTGCCAGTTACTCGAGTCATGTTCGTTCCTTAAAGGCCGAGGGCGGCGCGTTCTGCTGCGAGCTGGTCCACGCCGTCGATCACGCGCACCATGTTCACCATGTCGATCTCGTAAACAACACGACCGTCGACTTCCAGCTTGTAGTAGGAGACGGCGAGGCTGTGCTTGATCTCCGCCACGGTGGCGGGCTTCCACTCGCCCGGATCGACTTCTTTCAACATGCCGCGCAAAGTAGCAACCACCGGTGTGACAACGCCTTTCAGGCCCTTGAAAGAGCCTCTGAATGTGCCGTTGAAGGCGGTCTGATCAGACAGGCCGAAAAATTTCAGCGACTCGCGGCGCACGCCATTGGTCGTGAAGCTGGCTTCCATCTTTTCCAGGCCCATGTCGACCTCGACCGGACCGGCCATGCCGCCGCCGCGGTACTCCTCGGTCTTGAGGGTCATCTTGGGAAGCGTCAGCCCCGGCACGTCACCACTGAAGTTGATACCGTCGACGAACAGGTTCGTGTTGGAGAGGGTTTGCGGAATCATGTAGAGCGCTCCTTAAGCGGCTTCGAGGACTTCGGTCAGCCACTGATTGGTGACTTCAACGCGGAAATTCGGGTTTTCGGCAGGCGGCACGTCGGTGAAGCGAATGTTCCAGTACACCTTGCCCTGCTCCAGCTGGCTGGCAGTGTTCAATTCGGTGTCTGCGTAGACCTCGAAATTGATGATCGCCCCTTGGTTTTTCAGGTCGCGCATGAAGGCTTCCAGGCCGTCTGTCACGTCCTTGACGTAGGTTTTGGTAATCGCGCGGTCGACCGCCCACTTGTGCCCCGCCTGAATCGCGTCCATGACGATGTCGAGCGTGCGGACCCGCGTCACGAACGCCCACTTCGCATCACTGGACAACGTGCGGTTGCCCCAGAGGCGATAGCCGTCGTCGCGAATGATCGTCGCGATATTGGCGTTGTTCAGCAGGTTGGCCCGGCACGTCGCATCACCGGCCAGGTACTCGACTGGACGCGTGGTACCGGTGATGCCGACAAACTCCTTGTTCGACGGCGACGCCCAAAAACCGTACTCGGCGTCAGTCCAGGCAAAGAGCCCGGCGACCCAGGCCGACGCAGGGGCATCGATAGTCTTGCTGGCTATGGTGTCCCAATACTGAACGCCCGGATCTGGCATGAAGATGCGCTTGCTGCCGAAGTTTTTGGCATAGGCTATCGCCGCCTCATCGGTCGTGCCTGGCCCGTCGACAATAGCAATGGCGCGCAGCTTGGCAGCCAGACCATCCATCGCGGTGGCCACGGCCAGCGTGGCCGAATGCTTCGGTGCGATCAGCAGTCGCGGCTGGGCATTGAAAAGACTCTTGCCGTCGATCAGCGCTTGAAGGCCGGTACGCTTGCCAGACGCGAGCACACCGCCGATGACGGCAGAGGTCAGTTCCGCAGCGGTCGAACCTGCCGCCACGCCACATCCAACGATAACGGCCTTGGCACGCGTAAAGATCGCTTGGCAGGCCTTGGTGATCGGAGCGTCTGCGCCCCAGGCCGCAATGGCCTCGCGCTCACTGGTGATCATTTTCAGCTCGTTGACGGCTGCCAACTGGGCGACATCAGGCGCGGTACTCGGGGTGAAGACGTCGCACAAACCGATGATCGAGGACGACGGCAGCGCGATGGTGCGCGCCCCGGTATCAACGGTCGTCATGGTGATGCCGTGAAAGAAACTCATAGAGCCAATCTCCAGATATGGAAAAGCCCCGCGTAGCGAGGCCAAAGGGAAAATAGAACGGGAACGAAAACGCCCCGGTTATGGGGCGCTCAGGAAGGACAGCGATACAGCGCCGACTCCTATTTGGTTGGCCAGCTCGATGACTGGACCTGCTCGACGATCACAGCCTGTCGAATGCGCTCCTCAAGCGCTGCTTTGCGCGTCAGTGCGGCATTGCGCGCACTCAACGAATCATTGCCCACCGCCTGCACTTGTGATGCCGTGTGCATGCGGTAATCCCCTGCACCCTTTGCGTCGACGCACCAGACTGGTGTTTCCCAGCTTTCGGCCGGGGCCGACAGCGAGGACAGCACGGCCGCCATCAAATTGGACTGATCAGTCGCTTGCGATGGATAGGTGTGAGGCTCGCCCAGCGCACTGCTGATAAAACCGCCGACGATGGCAGCAGCGCATGCGCTGCTAATCTCGACCAGCTTGCTGGCCTTGATTTGGTCAAGATTGACCGGCACAACAGGCAGGGTGCTGCTCAGCACATGGTTTTCATCCACCCAGCGTGGTTGGTGCGCGCTGGCTTCCCACTCGTCCTGAGAGAGCGTTACCAACAGATCCGCGTCAGGCAGGATGCAATCCAGAGCCTCGGTGTCAAACCAGCCGATCACCTCGCGGGTGATCGGGTCGAAGTAGGCGTAACGCATTGATTAATACTCCAGAATCAGAACGCCAGGGAGTCCGGGACTCCCAGCGCCACCGTTAGCCGTGCTGCCTGCGGAGCCATACCCTGCGCCACCGCCACCGCCACCGCCGCCAAAACCACTACCGGTACGACCGGTACCACCAGCACCCGCACCGGCGCGACCGCGACCACCGGCCGTACCAAACGGGCCAGGACCACCAGGGCCGCCGTCACCCCCCAGGTACTGCCCACGGGCATCGGTTCCGTCAGAGCCACCGCCAGCCCCCAAGCTGGCCGCAGAACCACCAGCGCCGGTGGTAATGTCGCCACCTGCCCCTCCGCCACCAGCCGCGAGCGCCAGCAAGGTGCCGAAACGCGTTACCCCTCCGGCCCCACCATTTTTCCCGGCCGTGCCGCTTCCCGCCGTCGCTCCCGCCGCACCGCCCCCGCCGATTGTGATCGCGTAGACAGTTCCCGGCACAACAGTGATCGGTTCCGCAATCACAAACTGACCGGCGTTTCCACCACCGCCGCCTCCCGCCCCCTGCTGCGATAGCCCGCCACCGCTGCCACCCCCACCACCGCCAGCGCTCGCAGACACCCAAACCATCGTGACGCCGTCCGGGCAGGTCCAACTGCCGTTTGCGGTAAAGCGAACTATCGATTTCAGTCGGCTCATTTCCGAACGCAGAAACTCGGCATTTACGATCTGTTTGGACACATCGCCCGGCGCAGGTGTGGGAGCGGTCGGAGTCCCGATAAGCGCCGGGCTGTCGACGCGGGCCAGTTGCATCATGGAACAGCGATTGACTGCCCAGTACGAAGTCCCGCTGGACGCCAGTTCGATCATTTCAAACGGCGCGAGCACCAACGTCAGACCGCTTACGCCCGTGAGGATATTTCCAGACGGAACGGTCAGCGTGATAGATGCGTTCCCGGCGTTGTTTCGGAACAGGAACGTGGTGCCATCCGGCACAGTGGTCGCCGCTGGGAGCGCGATATTGGCATTGGGCGACGTGATGTTGAACCAGCATCCGTTTTGCGCTGGGCTAACCGAATAGGTAGAAGCCGACACCCCAACACCCACACCGATAAACTTCCGCGCCCAGCTGCGCACAAAATCTTGCGTTACCAGCTGATTGCCCGCCGTATTCGTTTCCGGCGTAGGACCTTTCGGCGTGCCTTTGAAAACAGGCGAGTCCGCCGTTAACAGCTCGGTGAACACTGGCCCGTTACCACCCACCGCAGCGGATGCAGTCCAGGTTTTGCCGGTAGAGAAATCGGTGAAAATACCGCTGTAGCCGTTGGAGTTATCCCGACGCCCCGTAATGCACCACATGCCATAACCCGGCGACCCACCACCCGAATCCAGCGGGACCGTAACGCCATTGAGCTTGCTTGCGCCGACGTTGATATAGCCGCTCCAGCCGCCCGGCTTGGCCCAATCGCTGTTTGACGCAAGCACCAGCGCCACGGGCGCGAGCGTGCCGATGTTGTAGGTGCCGAGGACATTCCACAGCGCCGACATCGTGGCGATTCTGTTACTGCTGTCGACCACCGACGGCGTGGGGGCCGTAGGTGCTCCGGTCAGCGCTGGTGAATCTGTCGGGGCAAACTCGCGCCAAGTGGTCCAGCCACCGGCCGCCTGCGTGCGCCAGAACAGATTTGGGTAGCCGCCCGCTCCTGCCAAGGCCGCAAAAATCTGCAGTGCGCCGCCGTTGTTGTAACGCGCGCAAATCAAGGTCGCATTGGCAGTGGCCGGGATGTTTAAGCCGGTGGAAGCCATGCGGAACATCCCGCTTAAAGGGGCGTCGTTTGCATCCAGCACGAGCGGTGCAGAATCAGTTCCGATGCCAAACAACGCCAGCAAACCACGACTGAAAGCGGTGGTTGAAATACTGGTGTCGTTGTCGGTCAGCGCGGGAGTAGGAGCCCTTGGATCACCCGTAAACACCGGGCTGGCAATGGGGGCCCTTAACGCCAGGGCGTTCATCATCGTGGTCGAGAAATTGGCATCGTTGCCCAGCGCGGCCGCAATCTCGTTGATCTGGTTCAGCGTCTCCGGCGCAGCGCCTACGAGGACCGTAAACAACTGCTGAACAAACGCGGTTGTAGCCAGCTGCTCGTTGTTGGACGACGCGGCTGGAGTGGGCGCTTTCGGGGTCCCTGTCAGCACCGGGCTTGCCAAGTTCGCCTTGGTCGCCAGCGCACTATCGACTTGCGTTTTGGTGTAGACATCCGTCAGGCCATAGCCTGCAACGGTCGTCGGGTTGGTTGCCGCCACCACACGACCATATTTGTCGACGGTGACACTGCGATACGCACCTGGCTCGACGCCTGTTCGGCCCCACACCATCTCAAAGCTCAGGGCCGTAACACCTAAAGAGATAGGCCCGTCCGTGACCAACTGCCAGCCGCTGTCACCGTTGACACTCCCCTGCTCGACCTGCACCAGCAAACCCGGCGTGACGCGCAGGTCGGTGTCAGCATCAGCTGCCCGAGCCCAGACACCGGCAGCCGTTACATAAATGCCGTTCTCACGCGCAGCCGTCTGCTTGATGACCAACACACGACGGCCCGCTGGCACCGCCACACCATCAACGGTCTGCAGGCCGCTCAGGGCGATGTTCGCCGTGGTGGCCACCAGAACCGAATTTTTGAAGTCCTGCCGCGCCAGCTCACTGGTCACAAACTCGCGTGTCGCCAGCACCACGCTAGGGTCAATTTTCAGTTCGACACTGGCCGAGTTGCTGACGATCAGGTTCATCCGCACGACCTGCGTGCGTCCCGAACCCTGCGCCAGCAATGGCTTGAACGACGGCGCGCAGTTTGCAACGGCCACAAGATCGCCATCCGAATCGTACAGGCCTATCTCGCGAATCCATTTGCCACCGACCTCGGCCGGGATGACCTGCTCAGCGATGATGATCGCCGGGTTGGCAGGGTCTTGCGTAAGCTGATTCAGGGGTGCTCGACGCCACTCATTGATCAGCGTTTTTTGTGTGGCATCCGGCTTCGGATCGGTTTCGTTGGCGTCCCCGACACCCATCTGGGTAATCTTCCAGCCGATGCCCAAGGCGTCGGCATTGGCTTGTTTGGCGACGCCGATATTGGTCAGGATGGCGTAAAACTGCGAGTTTTGATCGATCATGAATACACATCCAGGGTGTCGATAGTTTCTTCACGTCCGCCACGGCCGATCACACCCGAGACGACGATGTCTCGCGATTGCGGTGGGTAAACGTCGATGATGTCGCCCTCTTGCACAGAGGCGCTCAGGTAGGTGCTGCCAGTGGTTTCAAGGCTGATGGCAAGGCCGATCAGATGACGGGAGACCGGCTTGGCGTCATCGATCAGCGCCGTCAGCTCTTCGTACATCTGTTCCGTGATGCCGGTATCCAGCACGCCTACTTTCAGCTGGAACGTGCCGGGCTCGCCCAGCGGGTTGAGCTGCCACCATTCCACGATGTCGATCAGATACCCCAAAGGCTCGACCACCCGACGCAACGCGCCGATGGTGCCCTTGTGCGCGTGGACATAGAACGAGGCCTTGACGGCATTACGCTTGACCGGCTCCGACCATTTCTCGTCCCAGCGGTCGACGGACCATGAGGAGGCCAGGTGCGGCAGCAACTCCACCGGACAGGTGTCCGGGTTGTAAAGTGTGCGCAGGGGCACGGGCGTGGCATCGACTATCGCAGCCTCAATGGCACGCTCAAGCTGCGTACTGTTGTTGGGTAATAGACTTTTCATGTCAGTCACCCTTGACCAGCGTGAAGCCCTTGCAATAGGCGGCCTGTGACTTGCTGGGAAGAATGTCGAGCCAGTCGGCCAGGTCCACGCGACGAACGCCTGCGATGTGCAGCTGGGCGTCGATAGCCGAGCGTGCCACTTCAACACCCAAACGACGCCGAGGATTGATCCAGGCCTTCAAGCGCGCTTCGCACTGCGCCAGAATGGTCTCGTTCTCCGAGCCAGTACCCACCATATGCACCACCGCGTTGATGGTGTAAGGCAGGATTTCAGCGCTCTGCACAATCAACCGATCACCCAGCGGACGAATGTTCTCGTCACTCAGGTAGTCGCGCACCTCGTCAAGCAATGACTGGGGGGCGATGCCGGTTTCACTCAAAGCCAGCACCGTGACGACCACCGTAGAGGGTGACGGACTTTCGGCCGTGGCATCAGCAACCAGTCCCGACGAGTTCCGGGCATGCAGGATGTAACTGTTACGCGGGCCTGCAGTAGTCAGTCCCTCGTATACCAGCTGGATACGCTCGCGCAGCGCGTCGTCCTCTTCCTTCACCTCAGCCGTTGGGGGAAAGGTCGTCAGGTCTTCGGCCTGGATCACCAGGCGTTTGAGGTTGACGTTGAACGCCAGCTGATCCAAGTCAGATTTACGGGCGTAAGCCAGCAGCAACGCTTTGCAACCATCGTTGACACGGGCGCGATTCCCGAGCTTGTTGTAAGCACCCAGTTCAATCAGTTTCGTGACGGGATCGCTCTCAAGCGCAGCATTCCAGTTGTTACCCATCCAGTCCCGGAAAATGCCCAGTGCTTCCTCATAGGTGGTTTCAACGTCCAACGGTTCCAGCACTTGCGGCGCAGGCAGCGCCGACAGATCCACCGCACTCATGCTGTGACCTCCAACGTGAAGCTATCGCCCTGATATGTGCCTTTCAAAGCGAACGTGACCTGCCCGTCGATCACCGAGATAGCCCTCACGGATTCGAGCTTTACCCGTGGTTCCCAACGCCCGATGGCCCGGCTGACCTCGGCTTGCACCGCGCTGCGCCAACCGGCCGTCACCGGCAAATCAACGAACCGGGCCAGTTTGCTGCCGTACTCGGGCCGCATTCTGCGACTCCCTTCTGGCGTGGTCAGAATGTCCGCAATGGACTGACGCAGGTGATCGAGGCCCGACAAGGGCAAGCCCGTCTCGCGGTCCATTCCGATCATCGTGATTACTCCAGTGGCTCAAACTCTTCATGCGCGTTCAGGTAGGCCAGCGCGTCGGCATCGGAGGAATCCACCGAGGTAACGCCCTGTGCTACGTCGACCAGGCTGCCGTTGGGCAGCACCAACGTTCGGGAAGTGAATACCGTGTCCCGGAAGCCGATCTGTGCAGATTCCGGTGCAGGCGACGACGCACGCGGAGCGACGGTGATAACGAGATCCGTGGACGCGGTCTCCGTTTTGGTTTTGCTCATGCTTTTCTCCAGACGCAAAAAACCCGCATAGCGCGGGGATGGTCAAACGATGGGATCAATGCTTGTGGTGATTGCTGTTGCCCAGGGTGTCGAGGATCGTCCCCATACCTGTTACGTTGCCGGTGACCAGCAGCGCTCCGTCGATTTTCACGTTGCCCGTGAGGTTGATCGAGGCCGATTGAACTGTCGCGGAATCATCCGTCACGACCACCGTTGAAGCGCCCACCTTCACGGTGACGGTGCCCGTCGGCAGGTTGACGGTGTAGCTCTTGGCCTGCCAGTCGTAAACCAATGAACCGCCATCGTCGAAACGCCAGACTTCGACGTGGTCTCGGTTATCGGGCGGCGCGCCTGCATTGCCATAGAGTCCGGGAATAAATGTGCCTTGTGCAGGATCGCCGCTTGGACTCAGTATCGCTCCCTGCTCGCCAAGCGTTGGTGCCCGCCAGTGCCTGGCTTTTCCGGCAGCCAGGCTATGCCAACGAATCCACGCGCTGACCCAATCGCCATCTGAAACACGGCACATCGGCGGGGAAGATGTCAGATCAACCGCCACCACGTAGACGTTCATGATCAGACTCGCAATCATTCGGTCATGCGCTGCGCTCGCGTAGCTCATTCAGCTCCTCCGCAGATCGATAGAACTCTTCATTGCCTGGCCCGATGTCAGGGCTGAAACCCCAGACCAAATTGCCAGGCGGCTGATCGGCCCACGGCCACTGCTGCTCGCCCAAATAAATGCCCTGCGTCCACTCGATCAGCCAGACCGCGTAGCCATCCAATTCGGGGCGGGACCAGTCCTGAGCGGCCCGGACAAACTCAGCTTCGTTGACAGGCAAGCCCCACGTCTGTCCGCGCAACAAGACTGCCAGCTGGGTCGCGGCAAATGCGGCTTGCTTCTGGCACTCCTCACGCTCTGACCCGACAATAACACGGCCTTCAAACCGTGCGATGAATGATGATTCGCCGGTGCCTTGATCGATACCGGGCTCAAACTCCGATACTTCCAACAGCACTGCTGGCACGGCTATTTGTTGCAGCATGTCGGGCATGGTGCCGACATACTCCAGCCCGCCAATTGCGTCGCGGATATGGTGCTCAATCGCTACATAGAGCTGATCGAGGCTGAAAGCTTCGTCAGACACGGGCTGTTCCTCTCAGATACTTCTGCAGTTCGAAGTTGAATTCCTGCTTGAGGATCTCAATCAAACGCGCGTCGGCACGTTTGACCCACTCATCAAAATGCGGCCGCGCACCTTCGAGCGAGACCTTGGCCTTGGCGAGTGGGAAGCGGCTGCCATTCTCTTCAATGAAACCCGACCGGCGTTTTCCCTGACGGGTTTGTTCGTACTCGCTCGCATCAAAATGCTTGCTCGCCGTGCGGATCCATACGTCAGGACTGCCGCCATACACCGTCTTCAGAAACGCGCCTTGATACCGGCGACCCGCGACCGTTACACCGGCACGGTTCTGCCGTGCCCGGCCGATTCGGCTGGCCGACATCGCGTCTAAACCCATCCAGAGTTTTCCGCGCATCGCGCCAGCGGTGACCGGGTAAGCACGCAGACGCTGACGCACTGCGGTCACAGCGATTCGCTCTTGTCGGCCGATGGCCCTGGCGATATGCGTGCGCAACCAACGAAGCGTCTTGTTGATGGCACGCCGCTGGGCCGCTGCCGCCGCTTTGGGAACCGCTGCCGCAAAGTCCTTGAAGGCATCAAGATCCCCCGCAGAAGGCTGCAGGGTGATCATGCCGTCCTTGGCCGACTGCTTGTAGAAACTGCCTATGGTCATCGCTTTAGCCTCAGGATAAGAGACACCCAGCCTGTACCGTCTGGTTCCAGGCCGACCAGGTCATACCGACCGCCACCGTCCTGCTCAGGCAGGTCGATGGAGACGATCTGACCAATCGCAACCGGAGTGGCGTCATGAACGCGTATCGTGAAGTGCGGTTCCCTGATGCCGGTGTTGATGCGTCCGAGCTTAGGTTGCAGCCACGGGATTGAAAGAAATCCCGCGATATCGCGTCCGTCGACGGTTGCGATATCGCCCAGAGATTCAAGGATCTGGGAGTCCATGTCCTCAGCCAGTTCTCGAAAGCTCATGTTCAGTCACCGTCGGTTTCGTCAGCAGCTTCGTCACGGCTTGCTGCCTGGGACTGGATAGCCTCTTGCGCACGAGGGTCCGTGCTCAAGGCGATACGCCCTTCTGCAACCAGCGCATCCTCCATCTCTTTGCTGGCCGGGTTATATGGGCTGCCTCTGAGGATGACATTGCGCCCCTCCTGAATGCAGCCGTCCACCACGATATAGCCGGGCTTCTTGGCCATCTCACACCACCTTGGCGTAGATGAATGCGTCCGGCTCCAGCAAACCGGCGAGTGCCGCGCTCTGAAGCTTCAACCAGCGAGCGCTCGGCTCCTGGGTCGTCCAGCTCTTGGGGAAGCGCGCCGCCTCGACCAGCCCGCTCTCGATGGCTTCCAGATCCTGAATCGCACCGTAAAGCATGGCGTTACGCGTGGACGTCGCGCCCAGAATCAGGCCGCCCGCTGGGATCATGGGTTGCTCATCGCCTTCGTCATCCAGATACCACTCGTCATAGCCGTAAAGGTCGACGCCAGGATCGTTCAGGTAGCCGAGATACGTGACGCCGTCCGGCAGCTCTTCCGGCTTGATGAGGCCCATGTCGACGCGGCGAGTGTTCAGCTGCTTGATGACCGTCAGGTTGGACTGGAATGCATCAAGCGCCTCTCCGCCCAGCGCAGCAGTGTTGGCAGTGCGGCCGGAGTCTTTGGCAATCTTGCGTTTCCAGGTGCGCAGGTTGCCAATCGGATCAGAGTTGTCAGTGCCCCACTGGCCGGTGCCCAGCGTTATCTTGTGATCGTTCGCCATGAGAAAATCGATGGTGTCATCAACGCCGTCGCCCAGCACGCGGACCTTGCCGGTGGTCAGTGCCTGGGCACACATCCACTCCTCGCGACGAATGATCTCGTCATCCAGATCGCGCAGATCCTTGCCCAGCATCTGGCCTGCCCGCTCCAATGGCGTCCGGCTGGAGAAAGGGTTATCTCCTGCCGAGCGTTTGAGGACCAGTTCCGCAGTGGTTTCTCGCTTGGGCTGGATGTAAGGCGGCGCGTAGGAGTCAGTCCGGTAACCGTCACGCAACGAAATGCTGCCGGGCAGGCGAGGATGAACAAACGGCGCCATTTTGCGCTGGCCTTTGACGATATCAATGTCCACCGTTTTGGTGGGAAAAGTCACGGGGCTGCCGCCATTGAAGAACGTGTTCAGCAGAAAGCGTCGCGCCGTGGGCATCTGCTCGACGGCTTCAAGCATGGTACGGGTGTCAAAAATATCCATTAGAAGCTCCGGTTAACGAATGAACAGGCACAGCGGCCGCAGGGCTGCTTTTGCTTTGGCGAGTGACAGGCCTTCGCCCAACATGAGCTCAGAGCCCAGCACCTCGCCGGTGAGAAGGATCGATGCTGGATAAGCACCGCCGGTGGTGTCTACGTCTTGGTCGAGCACAGCCTTGGGTGCCTGAGAGCCGTTGTCGGCAGCGGCGGCGCTGAGCACGTACTCGCCCGAAGCGTCGACCTGACCGAGCACCGCGCCACGCTTGAGCTTCTGGCCTGCCGCAATGATTCCGGTCTCAATCACCACAGGGAATGCACCTGCCGAGAGATGACTGGGGACGTAGGTCTGACGGGTTGGATTACTCATGATGTTCTCCTGATCAGCGACGCGAAGCGCCCGCGACAATGGCTCCGACTACGGCTTTGCGCTCACCCTGAGCGTTGCCATCGGCGGGTGTAGAGGTCGACGCACGGGTGCTGTCGGCCTTTATGGCGCTCAACGAAATGCCACGGTCCTGGGCAGCCTTGAACAACTGCAAGGCGGTTGCCTCAACCGAGGCCCCGGAATCGATGGCCGCCGTGATCTCGGCCTCAAAGCCCTTACTGGCCAGGCCGTTGATGCCCTTGATGCGCTCCCGCTCAGCGGTGACCGCCTGCGTGCTGGCTTGCGTACGTGCAGTCTCCAGTTCGGACTGGCTGGCCTGGGTAATTTCGATGGTGTTTGGGTCGGTGCCAGCGGCCAGTGCTTCGCGCAGCTGAGCGGTGGAGTTGACGGTGGTCATAGTGAATGTCCTCGGTTGTGTCGCGGCCGGTTTGGCCAGTTCGGTAATTAGTCCTTCCAGCGAGCCCAGGCGGTGAGCAAGGCCCGATTCAACGGCGGCGGCACCTACCCGCAAGCCGCCAAAATCCCCCATTGCGGGAACATCGTCAGAGTCCACGCCAAGGTTGCGGGCGACCTTGGCCACAAAGACCTCGCACATTGCATCGACGGTTTCACCGACCTTGGCACGCCCCTCTTCGGTGGCCATGTCCAACCGCTTATTAGGGGCGTTGCGACTGACGATCTGGTAACGCTTGCGGCCGCTGCTGGCCTCACCCTCGACCACGGCTTCCACCACAACGCCAATGCTGCCGAGCAACGCCGTCTCATCGATGACAATCTCGCTGGCCGCAGACGCCAGCCAGTAAGCAGCGCTGGCCCCCGTTCCACCGACGTAGGCCACAATGCGCTTACGCGCACGCCCCGCATGGATCTGGTCAGCCAGCTCGTTGATGCCCGCCGCCACTCCGCCAGGGCTGTCGATGTTGAGGATGATGGACTTGATGCTTGGGTCATCCAGTGCCGATTGCAGGTCGGTGGCCAGCACCTGAGTGCTGGTCGCGCCACTGATCTCGGTAAACAGATTGGCGTAGCGAAAAACCGGACCGACCACCGGGATAATGGCGACGCCGTTGCGAACGCTGACCGTGCGGCTGTTCTCCAGCCGAATACCGGTTTTGCTCTCCAACGCACCCGGATCGCCCATGCGGTCGGCAATGGTCAACAGGTTATCCAGGGCGTCAGGCAGCATCAGCCAAGGCTGCGATGCAGCCAGCTCCAATGCGCGGGGCATGGTTATTCCTCGTTGGGTTGTGTGGGTGGGTCAGCGATGACGCCGCCTTTGGGCAACATGTGCAGGTTGTCTGAGCGTCGCTGCTCAACTTCGCGAACACGCTGGCGGTAGACTTGCTGCCAGGGCTCGCCCGTCATCGCGGCCGTTTCGAGGGTTTCGTTGCTGACCCCGATTTCGATTCGCTTACCTGCTGCATTGGCCTCTTTGAGCTCATCGATAGCGCCTCGCGCCGGGCCGATCCAGATCCCCTGACAGTAAGCTTTACGCTTTGCAGGGTCCGCGTAACCCGGCAGGTGGATCAGCCCTCTGGCCACCGCCTCATCGATGATCAATTCACGGCTGGGCTGACAGAAGTCACAGGCCAGCCACCAGCGCCGAACGCTATAGAACCGCCAGGCTTGGAGCATTGCAGCGCGAGCCGCGCTGTAACTGCTGCTGTAATGCAGCAGCAACTCCTCCATCGGTTGCTCCAGCGCCGCACCGATCTCTTTCACGACCGCAGTGAAGAAGGGGTCGAACTGGGCATTGGGTCGAGCCGGATTGGCAACCACCGGCTCCTCGCCCATACCCAGGTCGACAATGGCACCCTCTCCTAACGCCAGCTCACCATCATCGGTGGTATCCCCGCCCGCGCCCTCGTTACCCATGGCGGACATGGGCAAGTTCGAGACGTTGAAGTCGTTGTTCTTTTTGATGAACACCGTGAACATCGCCGAGATAACCGCTGCCATCAACTCGGCACTGCTGTAGCGCTCCAGCTTCTGCAGCGGTTCCAGCACCGGAGCCAAGTAGGGAGCACCTCGCTTCTGGCCCGGCCTTTCCTTGTCGGACATGACATGCATGACCCGACGTCTGCCGGTCACATCACCGAACGCAGGCAGGCGCTCCCATGCCAGGTTCTGGCCTGCCAGATACTCATTGGGATAACCGTTGCAGACGTGATACGCCAAGGGGGCTCCCAACCGGTCAAACTCCACACCTTCAACCATGTCTGCGCGGTCCATGCCCCCGTCCGGGTTGCAGACACGATCCGATTCGATCAACTGCAATCGGGTGCTGAAGATGCAGCCTGGACGTTCATCGTCAGGACTGGCGATCAGGACGTCGCCGCAGACCATAGCCGAGATAAGCACCAGCGCCTGCAGTTGGTAGTGATTGAGGGTGGCTTCGGCGTCACACTCGTGAGGGTCATCGGCGTACAGCGACCAGATCCTGTCCAGCTGGGCGTTCAGTTGCTCGGCCTGCTGCTCGTCGATGCCGACAGCGACATGATCGATCTGGGCACGGCACACAAGGCCGGTGCCGACCACATTGGTGCGCAGACGGGTGATAGCCGCCCGAGCGATCAGATGGTTGCGCATGGCATCACGCGACCGGGCTACCAGCATGCGACGCTCGCTGTGGTGCAGGTCGCGCCTGGCACTGCCCAATCCCGGAATCCAGCCTGCCATGCTACGCAGCACACGCGATGCACCGCGCCAGCGGGTTTCAACCCCGCCACCGCCACCCTGCGCTTTGGCAGGCGACCCTTCAGACACAGACTTGGCGAGCTTGAGTGCCTCTCGCATCAACAACTCGGCAGGGTCTTTACGGAAAAATCCCATAATCAAATCACCATGTAGGAGATGCGATTACGCCCCCTGCCCTGCAGCGATGCTTGTTCCAGGGCGACCTCTTTGGCGTATTGCTGTTCAAGCAACCGCAGGCTGTCGAGCTCGGCCCGATAGATCTCGCGATCCGCTCGCTTCAGACGCTGACCCTTTTTTAGGACGTCAGAGATCGCCGCCCGTACTTGCTCCAGGCGCATTTGTGCGTCAGTCATGATTGAACCTCTAGTAGCCTGCACGGCTGCGCGTACCACGACCGCGAGCATTCGCTTTACGTGGCACAGGAGTGACGGCCTGCTCGGTGTTGAAAAGAGTGGGTTGCAGCAGTTGTTGCTCCAGCTGATCCCACTCATGTTCGCGTAACAGATGGGTCTTCAAGCTTCTGGCCGCATGCAGTGCATACACTTCGCAGTCCAGCGCTTCGTTACGGCGGCCCGCTTTCTTCTGCCACACCATCTTGCTGGGGTTGCGCGCGTGCGGGGCCAGTACTTCATTGGTGAGCTGCTCGTAGTAGTCCGAGCGGATCTCGCTGTACCAATGCATCCGGCCCGGCCCTGCGCCGGTGAGTCGAAGACGTCCGTCGATCAGCGTCTTTGCCTTGTGGGTTCCGACGATGTAGACGCGCAAGCCATATTTCGACGCTTTGGTGTTGTCCTGGGAAGAGTCAACCGACGGGGACGGCCGGGTAAAGATTTCCTTATCACGGCTGTCAATCGATGCACCTTTGATCGCCATGATGTTGTAGCGCTGCCGGTCCCGGACGTAGCCGTAGACCGCGTCGCTTGTGTTGCCGTCCGAGCTGTCGATGCTCACGGCAGAAATGACCAGCTGCGCGCCGCCCTCTGTCGCCACCGGCTTGGCGATCAGCCGATCCAGCTCCTGCCAAACGGCGTCATGCGGATCGATGGGATTGCCGTACAACTCGCCCCAGTAAAGTCGCCACGACTCTTCACCTCGGCCCCAGCCGATGACGACCAGCGCCAGCCGGTCCCCCTGAACGTCGACGCCCACCGTAATCAGCAGCACCCCGTTGGGTGCCGTCAGCTCTGCGTAAGGCTCGGCCCGCTTTTCCAGTTCATCGGTTTTGGGTGCATCGCTTTTGTATTCGTAACTCTCCCCCTTGGAGCTGTTGACGAAGGCGATCATCGGCCCGATGTTGCCGTGGGACGCGGCGTGCTCGGCCTGAAGCTTTTTCTCCATCAGCGCCTGGAAACGCGATCCCCAGAAGGTGGCGTACAGCTCGTTGAGAATGTAACCGGCAATCCCCCTAAACTCGGCCGTCGCGACCCAGCGGCCGTGCTTGAGGTTTGCGTTTTTCTGGTTGTCATCCCACGAACAGCCGCAGTGCGGGCAGGCGTAATACGCATGTTCCGGCCGCTTCTTGCCATACACTTCGTGGTGATAGTCGGGGTCGTCCGCACAGAACAGATTGTCGAAGCTCAACGCATGCGACTGTCCGCATTCGTGGCAAGGCACAAGCCCTTCGCGCTTGTCCGAGATCTCCAGCTCCGCGTCAATGGCCGACAGGCCCTTAATGGTTGGGGTGCCGCCGATGATGATTTTCGAGCGACGAAACGTCTTCAAGCGTTCCTTGGCCAGCTTGATGCTGTCCCCCTGCCCCCGCAGGTTGAGGTTGCAGTCGTCAGGCTCCTCGACAGCGACTCTCGGAACCGGCGTGGACTTCACACTCGCCGGACTGTTGGAGCCCACCATTTTCAGAAAACCGCCCGGAAAACGCTTGAAGTCCTGGCGTTGCTGCAGCTTGCGACTGCGTAGATCGACCTTCTTGCGAAGCCTGGGCGTCGCCTCAATCATCGGCTCAAGCTTCTCGCCCACATACTGTTTGGCCGCTTCTGCTTTGGGAAACAGCACCAGGATCGGAGACGGATCGATGTCGATCCACTTGCCTAGGGCGTTACCCAGCACGCCCGATGTCCAGGCCACCTGCGCGGACTTGCGCCCTACTATTTCGGTAACGTTTGGATCGTCCAGTGCCTCAAGCGGACCACCTGGCCAGACCAGGTGCGGGGTCACATCGAACCGGTATTTACCCGGCCGAGCCGCCTCTTCGGCGGACAGCCAGCGATACTTGTCTGCCCATTCGATGATGCTCATGCGCGGCGGTGGAGCCCACTTCAAACAGGCCTTGTGCAGGGACTCACTCGCCGTCTTCCTCAAGGCCCTCCGGGTATGGCGATTCGTCAGAATCTCCAACTGAGTCAGCATCATTGTCATAGTCCGATAGCCTTCTCAGGATGGCCTCGATGGGCTCACGAATCAGTAGATCGTCCACCTCTATGCCATACCGGGCTGAAAGCTCAGCGGCGAGCACATCTGGGAATGTATTGAGCAGTTCGACCTTGGCCGACATGATCATGGCCTCGAAGCGCTGGATCATGTCGGAGGCGATCACCACCTCTCCAAGCTCTTTGGCCAGCGCCAGCTCTTCACGATTTGCCCGGACCCGGTCAAGCCTGTCACGGGACGATTCTTTCTTGCCGTTGAGCGAGGCCTGCTGCATCAGCCACTGGACCACCGCTTCGGTGTCGTACTGATTTTCGTTGCCACGACCCAGACCAAACTCAACCACCGGCATGCCGTCGTGTTGCCACCGGGTCAGGGTGCGTTCGTCCCGGCCAACGATCTCACTCAAGTCGGCCTTGCTGACTTTCCTGCCCATACACAACCCTTTAGAAAGACGGACATCCCTGCAAAAAACTCAGCTGCACAAGAACCGCGAGTCCACGTACCCGTGTAGGGAGCCCCCCTCAGGGAGGACCCAAAAAACAGGGGGTTGGTGTGCCCCCCGATGGGGCATGAAGCCCAGTGACCTCGACTACTTGCTCTGGCTGCGCAGGATCTGGGCGTCGACCTGATCGGCGCAGGTGTCGAGCAGCTTGATGGCCTGATCCTTCAGCTCCCAGACGTCGCCGTTTGAACGAAGATCCGCCTCATCGGCGTTGATGCGTTCGCAAGGAATCAACTCAGGGGGTTCGAGTCGAACCGCTGACGTTTTTGTGACTACCACCGGCTTTGCCGCGCAGGCCGTCAGGCAAAGGCTGAGAAGCCCAATCACGAACCGGCTTGCTGTTGCGCTTGAGGTCTTCAAATTCTTTCCTCGCCTGTTTGGCTTTGCCTTCACTGGCCTTGAGCCGCTTGCTCAGATCAGCCTGATAGTCGGCATTACGCTTGGCTTCTGCCCGTAGCGTGGTGATGGTCGCCTCGCTCTCTTTGTTGGCCGCGATGGCTTCGTTCTTGCTCTTTGTCTCAAGTTGCATGGCACCGGTGATAGCGACGACCCGGTACTGCTGAATGCCGACGAGCAGTACGCCCACCAGCGCGATGATGATTGCGGCGGCTAAAGCCTTCATAGGGAATCCACCTTCCGGCCAATGAAGCGGGCCACCAATTCGCGAATGGCCGTAACGCCAAGAAAGCCAATCGTTCCACCTGCCGCTACCGATAAGCTGGGCGGCCAGGTCATCCACTCAATCAGGCTGGACGCGACCAGACTCAACGAACCGCAGATCAGCGCTTCGAACAAAATCCGGCGCTTACTGGTTTCTTTGGCGTCGTAGAGGATGCGCAGTAGAGAAACGACGATGGCCATGATCATGCCCTGCCACAGTGGATTTGAAATGGCCGCCACGATCCTGGCCCACGTATCTGGTTTGTCGGGCATGGTGCGCATCCGGTTGCCACCCTTCCGGGGGAGCTGAAATGAAAAACCCCGCCGAAGCGGGGTTGGTGACAGCCTTGGGGATGGCTGGGTGAAGCATGCACAGCGGGTGCTCTGACTGTGATTCAGGCGCAAATCGCAGATCGTGCCCACGTTGTACCGGCGTTCGGAAAAACCGAAAAGGGCTGTTTAACGGTTGGACCAAATGTGGCCGCAATACAGCAAGGATACGACCACAATGCGACAACTGGCCCGGACGAACGGTCAGCGCGCCCGAGGGATTGAAGAGCTTGGAAAGGAACCGCTTGCGACCTTGAGGTGACGGTTGGTTTGGGGGCCGACCGGGTAGCCACGTGTCGAGCCGCTGCGCAGTGTGAGAATCAACAGCACCTGCTGATGCAGGCGATCCAACCAGTTGCGATAAGTCCGATCAGCGCCTTCGGCAATACCGACCGCTTTCATCTGCTCCCGGACCGTCGTCATGGCGCAATAACGCTCTCGTGCCAACCGTGCCAGTGGTGCGCGGCCTGACCGTTCCAGCTCTGCCACCGCTGCCTGAACCTCACTGGCAATGTGATCAATCCCGCCCCCAGCACCACCAAGCACCCGCGAACCCGGCGTGCCACGCGGCGGCGCGCCGCCCCATTCGATAATGGCCCCCATCTGGCTGCCCAAGCCGCCGCCTTGGCCGCGCTCGCGCATCTGCTCGCCCCAATGCACCATCAACGCTTCGATTTCCTTGATCACTGCCCTTTCCTCTCGAAATCTGAACCCAACACACAAAACGCCCTACCCAACACAGACCCAACACACTTAAAACCTTTTAAAAACAATGAATTAATAAAGAGTGTGTTAGGTGTGTTGGGTTTGTCGGGTTTGTCTGTCCTCGCATGGAGAAAAAACAACTGCGCTTTAAGCGGCATTAATAACGTCACGCATGCGCGCACGCGAAGCCAAACCCAACACACCCAACACACACGTCTGCACCCCGCGAAAGATGGGCGTTTGATCTGTGTCGGGTTGCCAAAACCGACCCAAAACATACCCAACACACCCGACACACTTTGAGAGGTACTCATGCTGCGACCGCCTTCACGTGGTCCCAGCTGTCGACGTTCCACCCCGCAAGGCGCGCCTTGGCCCGCCAGGCATCGACGGCAACGCCCAAGTCCGGCGCTCTCATTGATGGGGGAAGGGAAGCCTCAGGATCATCGGGCACAAAGAAAGCGCCGAAGCGCCGATCATTGCGTTCAGTCCAGGGTATTGACCGGGTCTTCTCCACCTCCGAGCTGATGAACAGCGAGAACTTCGTCTGGCTCATCACGTGCTCTTTGTTGCGCTGACACCACTCAAGGAACAAGGCGTAGAGGTCCGTTGAAAGACATACGCCCCAGAGCCCGCGACCCAGTTCGCCATACCGCCAAAGGTACAGAAACGTTTGCCACCCGGCCCGACTGAGCGCAACAAGCCGCTCGCGTGACGCAGTGCTGGGCGGGCGGGTGCGTTCATTGAAGTCCCCCAGATCCACACGCAGCAGCCAGCCGTAGAGCGCGGCGACACCGCCATTCTCCAACTCGCGGCCGATGGCTTTCTGTCGGGCGACCGGCAAGGTTTCCATTGGCCACATGACCAACATGCGCCGGTCACTGTCGCTGATCGGCCACGGCAAGATCTCGTTGCTGAGGAAGACCGCGTTCATGTGGTTGGCCTCCTCCCAGCCGTTGATGAACTTCGACTCCATGCGCACGGTCTTGCCGGTGACCAAGTGCTTGATCTTGCCGACTTGGTTGTAGCGCTGGTCACGGCTGACCACCTCTTCGAACACGGCCCACATCTTCCTGCTTTGCCAGGCGTTGAAGTTGCTCTCCAGCTGGGTCTGGCCAACTGTCGCGGCGTACTGGCCGTAAAGCGCGCCGAAGGTGTCGGCGAACAACAGGCTTTTGCCCGAGCCTTCCATGGTGGAGTGCATCAGAACCGCGGTATCCATCTTGGCCCCGAGGTGTTGCAACGGATATGCAAGCCACCGAGTCAGCCACAGTGCAGCAGCCTCATCATGGTTGCAGAGGAATGAGATCAGCCAGCGCAGGTTGGCGCATGCCGCGTCGTCGTTGACCGGCTCCAATGGCAGGCCGTCAAAGGTGTTGATGTAAATGCTGGGGTCCTTCGTCATCGTCGGGTCGAAGACAATGTGTTCGACGTCCACCACCCGCCGCTCGCTGCTGTTCAACCAGAGCGCATAGGTGTCGCCCAAGGCCATCTTGACGGCCCCCTCGGCAATACGGCGTTTCTTCTCTCGATCCCAAACGTCTTTGGTGCCGTCGATATAGACGTAACGTTCCGTGGGACGCATACCCAGCGCACCGCCCTTCTTGCCCGCCATTTTCCGGGCCTGCTCAATGTCCTTTACCTGATCATCAGCGATCAGTTTTTTGTCAGTCGCGTCAAGCCAGAGCTTTGCGATGGGCTTGCCGACTCGCGCCTCGAAAGCCGACTTCTTCATGACCCGGGACTTATCGAAGTCCCAGACATGTGTGGTGCCTTCTACCAACGCAAAACGCCGCAGCACCTGATCAATAGTCAGCTCCTCCCCCGCCCCCCCGTCAGGTGCAGGAGCCGCCTCGCTTGGCGCGTCCGGTGCTGCTGGATGTGGCGTGTCGCTACCCTCAGTTGGGGCCGGGGGAAGATCGCTTGCGCTGGGTCGGGTTGATTGCATGCCGAGCATCCGCGCCGCTTCCTTCACCGCCCTGGACTGATCACCGCCATGCTCCAGTAAGCAGAACACTTCGAATGCATCGTTTTGGTGACCGTTGGCCAGCGGATCAGCCGCATGGTGCGAATACACCTTGCCTTCAGCCACGGTGATTCCCGGCAGCCCGGTACTACTTTGCGGATACAGCCATTTCCCCCCGCGCTTGGTATATCCGTGGCTGCGCAGAATCTCTTCGACGTCGTGGCAGTTGTTGAATTCGTCGATGACAGAAGGCCGCTTGCCACCTGCAGGGGCTGGCTTCGGTTTCGGCTTTTGTTTGCCGGAAGGCTTGGCGTCCTTCGGCAGCCATGGGCACGCAGCCTCCGCGCCCCGCTTGAAGACGTCCCAGTTGTTCCAGACATTCAGCAGATCGCTGATCAGAACCGGAAGCCCCGAAGCATCAGGCGGCGTGCGCCAGGTGTATGGCTGGCCGGTGCCTGGATGAATGGAGGGAGGCAGTACGTCCTGCACCAATCCTGCACGCAATTCAAACACTGTGAACCGCTTGTACTGCTCGGCATCTGCTCGATACAAGGCCTCTCTGGCCGTATCGCCTGCCTCCCGAGCAGCGTTTGCCTTCAGCATGATTGACTTGTGCTTTGACCCGTCCGGGTCGTTTTCATTGGGCCAAGACAGGGAGTGCCGCGTCAGTTCCAGCCCTTCCGGGACCTGAAACAGAACCCGGAACCGCAGAGGGTTACCAACGACAGTCGGGAAAGCCAGTGCAAGCGCATCCAGATCAACGCCCAACAGTTCGTACAGGACGAACCGCGTCCACTGGACATCGTCGACGTCCAACGAACACACCCGACTCGGCCCCAGCACAACGCCGAGGTTATGGTTGGGATTTTTCGTCCAGAACGCCTCGGCCTGGGCCGGATCAACGATGTACTTGCCGGGCTGGTTCCATCCCCTTCCCTTCGGGCCTTTTTCGCCCGGTTGAATCGGTACTAACGCAAAATTGAATGTCTCACAGTAACGACGTGCCCAAGCAGAAAGCGGGATCGGACGATCACTCATCTACGCTGCTCCCGCAGCGACTGACAGTGAATACACGTCTCGCAGCCAACAATGGCAGCACGGCGTGGCTCCGGGATCGGATCGTCGCAGTCTTCACAGAACTGTGAGCTGACCAAACTGGTCGGGATTCGGCGATGCTTAAACAAAGCGACGTCCAACAGGTACTGAGCCTGTTCCGTAGCGCGGTCGATATCGTCAGCCATTGGCACGATCCTCCATCGCCAGACGAGCGCCGGCCATGATGCCCAGCACCGCACGAATGATGTCGTTGCCCTGCTTCTCCAGCAGAGCGACTTCGTGCAGCTCCCATACACCGTCGGCAGCACCGTTATGCATGCCTGAAACGAATTCGCCCGTTTCCGTTAGAAGCTTGCCTACCGACTTGAGCGCATCCTGAGTAGCAGCGACAGGCTCCGGCTGGTACCAAACAGCTGCTGCTGGCCGCATCAAGGCGTCGAGCAAAAGCGGGCTGCCGGTAAGACGAATGACATCCTCCAGCTCATCCGGATTAAGCCAGCGCCGCTCCTCGTCGAGTTTCAGCTTTTTTTGAAGAGCGTCGTTTTCCAACACCATGTCATGGGCAAGAGCGGTAACTCCGCCCTTGTAGTCGCGGCCCGCGCGGTAAAGCGCCTGACGCAACGAAAGCACCTGACCAGCGTCAGGCAAAAGATCCATGCGACTCATAACCGTAAAATCCCCGTTTACGGTGTAGCCACAGGCAGGGGCACCCCCTATCCTACGACCACGACCGATGTGCTGTGCTAAACGTGCTGTGCGGCACGGTTCATCGTTCGAGCCAACCAGGTGAATCTTGTGGTGAGAGGACCTGATCGGCGGAGTTGGCAGTGTTTTGCACTGCCGTTGCTGGGTCGGGGGAATCTTGTGGTGAGAGGTCCCCGGCCCTGCGACTTTTATGCAGCTTCAGAGCCGCGAAGGTAGGCCCAATCGATATCTGGGCGCAGCACCTCGCATACAACCGTGCCTTTCGACTCTCTCTCAATGTTCACTGCAAGGGCGGCACTGGCCCGGCGATTACAGTAAGCAACTTGTCTGAGCTGTCCGGCAGAAGTCCCGCAACGGCGGGCAAACGCGTCAAGGTCCGGTTTATTCAAAGCCTTCAAATATTCGTGCAGGGTCATATGCACCTCCGTTCAGGATGCGCAGATTAGCAATTGCTAATCGATACAGCAATAGCAAACCGTAATTTACTGTTTGCTAACGGAAAGCGATCATTGGGGCATGGATATCTATAAGCAGCGAATCAGCGCTCTGCGCGCCGCGATGGCGGGGCTGAGCCAAAAAGACTTTGCAAACCAACATGGGTTGGACGCATCGTATTTGTCCCAGCTTTTAAATGGTCATCGAAAACTCGGCGAGAAAGCAGCTGCAACCCTCGAAGAGAAGATCAACCTGCATCCTGGGAGCCTGGTGAATCCTGAGCTATTGAGTGGCTCCGATACGGCTGAAATCATAGTGCCCGCTGTTGCACCCGTTGACAGTCGAACGGTGATGCAGTCGCTCGGATTCATTACTATCCCCCACCTCGACGTGGCGGCGTCGATGGGGTCTGGCAATGTTCCGCCCGACTCTCAAATTGAAGTGATCAAGGACATTACGGTCCACCTTGATTGGCTCAAGACACAAGGTTTAGCCTTCTCGAGGATCGAGAACTTAGCGATCATCACCGGCGATGGCGACAGCATGGACGGGACATTTCGCGACGGCGACTCCCTGCTTGTTGATCGCGGGATTACCGAGATCAGAACCGATGCAGTTTACGTCTTCACATTGGATGGCGACCTTTACATCAAAAGACTGCAGCGCATGACTGGCGGGGCGTTGCGCATGATCTCGGATAACCCTTTGTACCCTGCGATAATTATCGAAGGTGCGGACCTTACAAAGGTCCATATTCAGGCCCGAGTCCTCCTTGTGTGGAATGCCAAGAAACTGTAAACCTCGTGCCCATCCAAGCCCGCAATTGCGGTTTTTTTTGTGCCTGAAGGCAAAGGAGTACAGATGTACTCTTTTCGGGGTTGCGAAAAAGATCTTCGCAAAATACTGTATGCATATACATAAAAAGCCAAGGAGGACCCCATGGCTAGCGTAGCGCACAAGCTGGCAGCAACGATGTCTCCCGTACAGACACTTGCAGCTCGACTTCAAACCATTATTCGCTCCCAGTCCGCTCAGGGAGATCGGTATGCGGTGATCTACAAAAAACCAGATGAAGATCAACGGCACTGGGATCAGATCATCGCAGCGATAGACGATACGGAAGGTGTTCACGTAAAGATTCAATCTGACGGGTCCGCACGAATATCGTGGTATCTGCCCGAAGCCCTACGTCGTCCTGAGTGCGGCAGACCCAGTAGCAAAACCGATCATTAATTTAGCATCTGCTATTGCATAGATATTTAGCTTTTGCTAATTTGACTCGTACCCCTCTCACCACAGAGTACGAGCCATGCAAACCACTCAGCGTCACACCCGCTGCCCGGTGTATCTCCACCCAGCAGCGGCTTCCAACCGCGAATCTATAGCCACCATCCAGCGCCAAACTGGCCTGCTGTTGATCATCCCGCCAAAAAGCAGAGATCCGAAAGCAGCACCTGCACCGGCAGTCGATGACTTCGGTCCATGGGGAGGTGATGCGGCATGAAGCAGATCCTGATCGGCCTCACCGGTCCTGCCCGCTCCGGCAAAACAACCGCAGCCAGTCACCTGGCCCACGATCACGGGTTTGAGTGCTACGCATTCGCCGACCCGTTGCGCGAGGGCATCATGGCCATATTCAACCTCAGTCCCGACGATTTCGAAGGCGACAAAAAGGAACAGCCCATCGACTGGCTGGGCCGCTCACCTCGCCAGTTGATGCAACTTCTCGGCACCGAGTGGGGCCGTCACATGATCAGCGCCAACTTGTGGGTCGACCTCGCCGAACAAAACCTTGATTGCCTCAGTGCGGTGTTCGACGGCGTGCCGGGCTTTGTCGTGAGCGATGTCCGCTTCGAAAACGAGGCTGACTTCATCCGCAAACGGGGCGGGACGGTCATTCACCTCTACCGACCAGACGCAGCCGAAGTTAATCCCCACATCAGCGAAGCCGGTGTGTCAGTCCACCCGGACGACTTGGTACTAACCAACGATAGCGGCCTTCAAGAGCTGTATGGCGCATTGGACGAGCTTTATCGCGCCATCCGCTCACGCGGTTTGCTGGCCGTGGCCTGAGGCACTCGTCATGAACAGAACCCTCGACGCTACAGCAACGATTCTGGGCATGAAGCCACGGACATTTCGAGCGAAGTTGCGAGAAATCGGCGTGCTGACCCAAGCAGGCGAGCTCGCACCCAAGCACCGCGACCAAGGCTACCTGTACGTAGATTCGCGCAGCCGCTGGAACAAGAACATTCACGCCTACAGCCACTATGCAGTGGTGATGGTCAAGGAGGCAGGTGTTACCTGGCTTTCGGACCAGCTTGGCATCACGACCACGAAGAAGGACGCCGCAGCATGACTCTGAACGCAATTACTCACGCCGTATGCGCGCTGAAACTGGTTCCTTTGCACCTGAACCACCCAACCATCGTAAGTCGCTCGACGTTGATCGGCGCAACGTCAGAGGCCCTCAGCATGCTGGACGGCTTGCCGCCTGTTACTGCCGAATTGGCGGAAGTATTTCGAGCTGTGGACGCTGTACTGCTTGAGGGCCAAGTCGCTTATGTGACCCCCACGCGATGCCCCGAGCGACCATATGGCGCAGTGGTGGCGGACGCAAAGGGACGGCTTTGCGCGACTGCAACCGGCAAATCGAAAGAGGGTCTCGCGGAGCTGATTCGCCTTCAGTTGGTGCCCCAAAAGGAGGGGCACGGGGAGGACGCTGCGTGAGTGAGACTTTAAGTCAGCTCCGGGAAGAGTTCGCCACGCCCTGCCCCACCTTGGGCACTGTGCGGGAACGGTACTTCTCGCACATATCGAGTGACCGCTACCTGCTTCGCAAGATCAACGCGGGCCGTATCGACCTCAAGGTTACTCGGCTGGGCGGATCGAATAAGGGCCAGCCGGTGGTGTATCTGCACGACCTAGCGACCTATCTCGATGCACAGGCCAAGTTGAAAGCGGCCTGATTCAAAGGTGGTCACTGCCTTCCAGTGACACAACGCACCAGCCCGTCGCCGTCCTCTCACCACCGATCCGGCGACGGGCTTATTCCCAAGGACACAGCACATGCAAGCACAGCACATCATCATTCTGGTAGGCATAGGGGTCTGCTTTCTGCTCCTCACCGTCTTCATCGTGAGAGCAATCAAGCGGGCAATAAGGAGGTCGTACTTGGCGGGAAAATCCGCAGGTATCGCCGACAGCAGCGCGCGAATTGATACATTGAATGCAGCTATAGCAATGCTCGAAAGCGACCGCGAGCACCTTCTGCTCAGCATTGAACTCAAAGACCTCGCTATCAAGCATCTCAAAGAGCAGTTGAGCTCGGGCAACACCAACTCCCTCACTAAAGCCGACCTTCAGGTCATGTCAGACACAGCCATCACTCTGGGGCTGGCCCATAAAACGTGGGTGCACGTCAAAGGCACAGAGCCATGGCGCACTCGGGCAACAACCCAACTTCAGCAGTTGAACGCCATAGTGCTCCGAATCCTTGGCGAGATTCGCGACAGCAACAAACCGACTGAAAGCCCGATTGACGTGGGGGAAGCGGCATGACCTCACTCAATCGCCCACCATTCGATTTCAAAACCCAATACAGCCTGGGCTTCAACGCGCAAGACGACGAGATTGTTGTCGATTTCTTCTGCGGCGGTGGCGGCGCTGGTACGGGGCTGGAAATGGGTCTCGGCCGAAAAGTCAGCGTAGCCAAGAACCACAGCGCGGCAGCAATCAGCATGCACACAGTCAACCACCCAGGCGCGAAGCACTTCACCACCGATGTGTTTGACGGCGATCCGGATACGGAATGCGGCGGCAAGGCGGTAGGCTGGTTCCATATGAGCCCAGACTGCACCCATCACAGCCAGGCCGCTGGCGGGCAGCCACGCAAACGCGAGATCCGTAATTTGTCTTGGATCGGTTTGAAGTGGGCAGGCAAGAAGCAACCCCGCGTCATCAGCCTGGAGAACGTGAAGCAGATCCTGCAATGGGGACCACTGGTGGCCAAGCGTTGCAAGTCTACCGGGCGGGTGGTGAAGCTGGCCGGTGGCGTTGCAGCGCCAGGTGAGATTGTGCCGGTCGAGCAGCAGTTTCTGGTGCCAGACCCTGCCCGGCGCGGCCAGACATGGGCGGTGTTCGTGGCCGAGCTGGAGCGCTTGGGCTATGCCGTCGAGTGGCGTGTGATCCGAGCGTGCGACTTCGGCGCGCCTACCAGCCGGGAACGTTTGTTCATGATTGCCCGGTGCGACGGCCAGGCAATCGTATGGCCAAAGCCGACACACGCCAAGCGCCCTACTAAAGGCCAGAAACCTTTGAAGACCGCCGCCGAGTGCATTGATTTTTCCGACCTCGGCAAAAGCATCTTCGAACGCAAGAAAGACCTGGCTCCAGCCACCCTGCGCCGAGTAGCGAAGGGCATGAAAAAGTTCGTCATCGACAATCCGACGCCCTTCATCGTACCGATTGCGAACTGGTCGGGCGAGACGGTGCAATCGGCCAACGAGCCGCTGCGCACGGTGACGTCATATCCAAAGGGCGGCGCATTCACGGTGGTCAGCCCGGTCATCGCACCAGCGACCCACCAAGGCAGCGACCGCATCAATGATCCGCTGGAGCCATTGCCGACGATCACCTGCGCCAACCGTGGCGAGCTGACGCTGATCAGCCCGACCCTGATCCAGTCTGGTTACGGCGAGCGCGAAGGCCAACAGCGCCGCGTGCCAGGAATCGATCAGCCGCTGGGCACAGTTGTTGCTGGCGGCGTCAAACACGCGCTTGCAGCAGCGCACTTGGTCAAATTTCGATTCAATGATGCGGGCAAAGCGCTGGATGAGCCTTTGCCAACGGTTACCAGTGGAGGCAACTATAGGCGGCCTGCAGGTGCAGCCCACGCTATGGGCGTGTCCACGGTGTTCATGGCTCAGATGAACGGCGGCTTTAACACCACGCACGCCAAGGGCGTCGACGAGCCAATGTCGACGGTCACCAACACCGGAAGCCAGCAGCAACTGGTGGCCGCAAACTTGGTACATCTACGCGGCAACTGCGATGCACGGAGCGTGAACGATCCTCTGCACACCATCAGCGCCGACGGCCAGCACCCCGGCTTGGTCACTGCGTTCATGGAGCGGCAGTTCGGTGCCAGCGTCGGCCAGTCGCTTGACGAGCCTGCGCCTACAGTTACGGCCGGAGGCGGAGGTAAAAGCTCTGTCGTATCGCTCAGACTCTCCCCAGAGCATGAGGAAGGCGCACTGCGCGTCGCCGCGTTCCTGATCAGCTATTACGGAACCGAGAACGTCAGCAGCGCGGGCGAACCAGCGCCCACCATCACGACCAAGGATCGCTTGGCACTGGTCACCGTGATGGTCAAGGGTGCGCCCTACGTGATCGTAGACATCTGCCTTCGAATGCTCAAACCGTCCGAGCTGTACAAGGCCCAGGGCTTCCCGGCCGACTACGTCATCACCCACGGCGCCGACGGCAAGCCGTTCACCAAGACCCAGCAGGTGCACATGTGTGGCAACAGCGTCAGCCCTCCACCGATGGCCGCACTTGCCAAAGCAAACGACCCTTGGCGGCAGACCGAACTCTGCAGGGAGGCAGCATGAGCCGCACAGGAGCGCGTGACAGAGCGCGCAGACAGCTGACCGAGACGCTGGCTGTATTGACTCAGGCCGTCTCACTACTGAGCAAATCGCGGGTGGTGCTCAAGCGGTCGCGGTCTGCAGATGCTGCCGAGTGCTTGGCAATGATCGAATCATTTTGCAGTTGTCCGTTGCCCACACAACCTAACCAGCACCCCGACAATCTAGCCGTCGACCGGTTTGCTACTGCGATGAAAACCAAACTTGCCGAGGGGCGCGCCAAAGGACGGGACGGTTGGGGTAAGCCATGGGTGAAAGATGAGGAGCTCGCAGAGCAGTTGGTTAAGCACTTGCCAAAGGGTAACCCTGGCAACTTTGAAGATATCGCCAACTTCGCAATGATGCTGCATCAACGAGGTGCCCATCCCAATGAGCTGACCCTGGCTTACAACGCAATTCAGCGGAGCCCAGATCAATGACTCTCCAACGCATCCCAGCAACGCCAGAGGAAAAAATCATGGCAGCAGCCCAGAACATAGATCGCCTTCTGCGCCTTGAAGAGGTGCTTCACACTACGGGCCTCGGTCGGAACACCGTCTATCGCAGAATCAGGGAAGGCACCTTTCCGAAACAGGTTAGAATAGGCCCTAACTCAGTTGCCTGGCGGCAGTCAGAAATCGCTCGATGGATCACAGATCTGTCACCCAGCAACGACTAACCAGTACATTGATTAGTACATTAAAAACGCGGCCTAGCCTAGAGGCCGCGTAATTCAAGAATTGCAGGTCATAAATTGGAAATCTTCAAAGAATTTACCTTCGAGTCAGCACACCGCCTCCCCCACGTTCCAGAGGGGCACAAGTGTGGACGTCTGCACGGCCATTCGTTTCGTGTCGGCATTCATCTGGCCGGAAAGGTTGACCCGCATACCGGCTGGATCCGGGACTTTTCGGAAATCAAGGCGATTTTCAAACCGCTGTATGAACGCCTTGATCATAACTACCTGAATGACATCCCGGGCCTGGAGAATCCAACCAGCGAAAACCTGGCGAAATGGATCTGGAATGAGTTGAAGCCTCTGCTGCCGGAACTGTCGGCCGTCCGTATTCACGAGACGTGCACCAGCGGATGTGAATACCGCGGGGATTGATTGCCCTGAAAATAAAAAACCACCTTGCCGGTGGTTTTTTTGTGCCTGTCGATCGGAAGTACATGTTGAATAACGTGCTCTCACGCTGGTTTTTACAGGCACCAGACAAACAAAAACCCTCAACGCGTAAGCGAAGAGGGTTTCTGGAATT
>NZ_LKGW01000156.1:0-4147 GCF_001467335.1 Pseudomonas sp. ICMP 10191 | reverse complement strand
CAATACCGGCGCGGCTTCCGGCGCGATCACGAATCCATAAAAGGCGAGGTTTAAAAATGGCGAATCAAGACCTTTTCAAGCCGAGCATCAGCCTCTGGCAGCACTACATCACCATCGTGGCTGTTGGCCTGGCTTGCTGGATGAACTCAGTGACGGGTGGGATCGTCGCCATCGCTGTGCTGGTAATCGGCGCGGCATTTGAAGGCGTTATTCAGGCCTACCAAGGTCGAGGCCGCCAATGAAGAAGTCACACGGCCCATCGTTCCGTCGAGAGCTGAAGTTCATCGTGGAATGCAACATCTGCGGCGGGAAGGGCGTTTACACCGGGCTTTTTCACCAATTGGAGTGTCCCCAGTGCCACGGCTCTGGCTGGATCTGCGGCCACACGCTTCAGGCGTTGCCACTCAGCGACATCGTTCCGGTGCTCAATCAAAGACTCAAAGAAGCGTTGGCCGAAATCGCAGGTGCTAACAGACAGATTGGCGGTGCGCACCAACAGTACGAACAGAACAACCGCCGCGGTGCCGGTGGATCGAATTACACAGGGGATTGACCATGATGACTCGCAACACGATGCACCGCCCGCTGGGTGAAACTGAAAACATGCTCGAGCAGTGGGGGTATTGGCGGATGGATGGTATGGGCGTGCCCAGCTACGCGTCGCCCACGCTGGCCCTGATGCGGGATGCCATGCCGATGCCCGGTAAGTCGTATGTGATCACCGACGAGCTGGCCGGACTTGTGGACGCGGCCGTAGCTGGCCTGTGTAACCGTCACCAGCAGATGGGCGACATGGTCTGGTTCTACTACGGTGCGAAGTGGCCAGCGATCCGGGTAGGTCGTCACTTTGGAATGAGCGAGGGCAAGGCGCGCGAGCTGATCAAGGCCGGTGCGGCCTGGGTGGATTGCTATTTGGAGGGAGTTCGGACGGCAGCGTAAAAAAGAGTTGTCCATATGGAATAGCTCTGTTTTCATGGCACGGTGTTCAGCTGTTCCAGCGTGGCACCCCTTCCTACCTACCGTTGGGTAAAAAGCGCATTTTAAATAATGCGCTCTGAAGGCGAATTGATGTAAATTCCTGTGAATTCTGCAGGGAGAGCATCGGTGACGGACTTACTGACAATTGATTTACCCGTTACGTTTTTTTTCGAGGCTGAAGAGCCCATTCCGATTGATGAAATTGTTTCATCCCTTTTAGGCCTACAAAAGCTGGCATCCAAAGTGCCGGCTTTGGTGGGAGCTCTATGTGAAGCGGATGAAGAAGTCGATTTGGAAAGCCTTAAAGTTTCCAAAATACAGTCCGGCAGCCTCTTGGAGGTCCTTGTCCTCACCTTGCTGTTTAGCTCGGTTGCCGACAAGGAAAAATGCATAAAATGGCTGAATGAGACCAAAATGGGTAAATATGCGAAGTATGGGCTGGGCGGGCTTCTCGTACTACTGCTTGCCAGTGAAGCTGTTACTATGTACGACAGTTTCAACTCCAAGGTAGCTGACAAGGAAGAAACTCCAAGTATCCAGGCCAATCACAATATTATAATTAATGTTGGTAGTTCGGCCACGGGTGTCACCGCTGAAAAATTGCAAGCAGCTGTTGACAGCGCTCTCACAGGCGATAGGAAAAAAGTTGTCCGTGCTGCCTTGGATTTTATCTCACCCGCTTCCGGTGACGGGAGAGGTGGTTTGCATGTGGGCGACCACGCTACGGGGCTTCAATTTTCCCATGAGGCTGCTTCTGACGCGCCAGAAACTCCTGATTTTCGAGCACGTGACACTGCGGTCCGTTACACGCAGACCCGTCTTGAAATTCGCGCTTTAGATAGAGATAGATCTGACACTGGTTGGAAAGGAACTCTTCCCCAAGCAACTGGAGAAAAAAGGCTGCCTTTGATATTCGCAGACGGCGTCGACGTCACGAAAGCAGTTTCGCAGGAGGCGGTCAGTGCCGATGTTGAGGTCGTAATGGCAACTGACTTTAATAGAGGTGTTTTAATTCCTAAGAAGATTACTGTTATCAAAATTTACTAGTTCCAACTTGGTAGGCCGCACCTTCCTTGTAGTACTATCGCTATAACTTTTAGGCTCGCCATATCGGCGGGCCTTTTTCATTTCTGGAGTAACGATGGACCCGACCGACCTCGGCCCAGGCACCGCCACCTGGCTGGGCGGCACGGGCACCATTCTGCTGGGCGGCTTCCTCTGGTTAAGGAAATTCCTCTCTAGGGATGCGACCGATCGCGCCATGGACAACGCCGATATCGGCACCGTCCGCAGGCTGAACGAACTGCTCGACTCGGAACGACAGGCCCGCAAAGAAGCAGAGGCCCGAGCCGACCAGTTCGCCAAAGAACGCAACGAGCTGGCCGCCGCTGTCGGCCGCATGGAGGGGAAGATCGAAGCCCTTACCGGTCAGGTTGCCCAGCTCACCGACAAGGTAACAACGCAGAGCGCAGAGATTGCTCGACTGCGCACCAAGTTGGGAGGAATCAACTGATGGATAGATGCGCAATCAACTTCGTTGCCCGCCACTGGTGGAGGCGGATAGAGGTTTGGCTGATCGCCGTACTGTTGTTGGCTGGCGGTGCGATGTTGGGGTTTCAGGTTGCCGAGTGGCGGCTATCCAGTTGGTACACCGCTCAGGTCACCGAAGTTCGTCGAGGATATGACGAGGCCACCAAGCAGCGCGACATGCGCCTGAACAGGCTTGCAAACACCGCAACTGAGGCAGCCGTAAAGGTTGAGGGTGCAGCAGCAAAGGCTGAGGCAGCAGCAGGTACGGCGACCGAGGCCGCAAAGACTGCTGGCACCGCCGCCGACAAGGTCAACGAGGTCCTGGAGCGGCAGACGCCGTGACGCGCCACCTGATTGATCCTGAGCGATATATGGATCGTGATCAGATCAGAGTGGCGCAGCAGATGTTCCAAGAGCGAGACAAACTACAGGCGCTGCTTGGTTCCGTAGTGTGTGGCAAGGAGCTCGCCGTTTCGATACGAGGCGCCTGGCAGCCTGCTGAGGTGGTAGCAGAATTGCAGCGACCACTGCGCAACTATTACCAGAAAAAGGTAAATTCCTTAAATGCGCAGCTCAAGCAGCCTGGCTGGAGCGGAAATTAGTCGGATAGAATAGCTGCGCCATCGTGTCGTCCGGACTTGATTGTCAGTTGTGGCTGTTATTTACGTGAGGCAAGGCACACTTGGTGGGTCTTCTTATGATCGCTGATCTCGGTTCGCAGTTCCTGCCGGGTTTCTTGACTGAAGTTGCGGATAGTAGCCCAGCTGAGAGTATTTTCTAAATTCAGGGTCTCGCGCCAGATCTTGTCGCACTCGTCAGCCTGAGCCGATGCGAGGCTTGATTTGACTGATGCTAGCTCATCTTCCTTTCTACGATATGTCGATTCCCATGTTTGGAAATCGCTGCGCAATTTCGCGTTTTCCTGTTTCAGCTGAACGGCTTGGTCACGAAGGTAAGTGTTATCCGCTTCGATGCGGCCGATCTCTCTCGATTGCTGCGAAGAATACTGCAGGTAAGCGAATGCCCCGCCTCCGCATCCAAACACTATTCCGCTTATGACACCGATCCACTTTAATGTTTCGTCCACTGCACTGCCTCAATGTGTAAAACGAGAAACCTTATAACGCCCTTTATGTGCTGTGCAAGCACCAGGCGATTGAGCAATTGAGCAAGTGAGGCAACAAGCATGAGCTGTAGTGGATGCGCTCACCGGCGCGAATGGATTAACAAGTGGACAAAGGTGGCATATGAACGAGCACAGCAACTCCTTGCTAAGCCAGATCCTGGCCGAGCAGGTGCAGCAGACCCAACTGCTACAGCGGATGGTAGAGCAACAGACGCTGCTGATCGACGCACTGAGTGAAGAAGAGCCGGAAGACCCGGATGCTCAACCTCACACGTACTTGGACGGCACACCATGCCGTTGAGACCGCAGAAGCCATGCAATGCTCAGGGCTGCAACATACTGACCCGTAACCCCCGTTACTGTGACGCCCATAAGGATGTAGGCAAGCAGTTCGAAGTGAAGCAGCGGGAGAAGCAACGCGAGACCAGCAGCCAGCGCGGCTACAGCTACAAGTGGCAACAGGCGCGCAAGGGCTTCTTGGCTAAGCATCCGCTCTGCGTAGAGTGCGAGCGC
>NZ_LKGW01000155.1:0-4154 GCF_001467335.1 Pseudomonas sp. ICMP 10191 | reverse complement strand
GTCCAACAAGTATTGTTGACCCACCTGTTCATGCTTGATGCCCGTGATGCTCGTGTTCAGTGAAAGCATCACCCGGGTGCCTAGCAGGAGCAGAGGAATCAGGACAATAAATCCCAAAATTGCGAATTTCATGGGGAATCGAACACGGTTGGTAACGAACAGGGCAGGCGCTAATAAATTCATCGGGTTCTCGATCACTCAAGGTCTGTGAGTGCTTTCTTAGGCGTTAAAAAGTGCCCATCTCTCATTTATGGTTATGAGGTAATGAAAGCATTCCAAGAGATCTTCCTCAAAAGCCGCTTACTCTCCTTTGTTACAGGATCGAATTGCCGCGCTTCTCTTGGTACGAAAACTATCGGCTGCACCGGGCGAAGCTGTAGGGAGGAATGCATGGATAACCAGCATAAAGGCTAAGTAGACCGGTAATGGCACCAGTTGGAGGTGCGTCCGGGCATCCCGTCTTGCGCAACTAAACCGGTCGCCACCTATGCGGTAGTAGCTCCGCAATCTCACTTGCCCGCTGCGTCGGCAGGCGCGTGAGGACGTCCTTCAAATAAGCATACGGATCATGGCCGTTGAGTCGCGCCGATTGGATCAAACTCATGATCGCCGCTGCACGTTTACCGCTGCGTAACGATCCCGCGAACAGCCAGTTCGAACGCCCAAGAGCCCACGGCCGGATTTGATTCTCGCACCAGTTATTATCGATCGGCACGGCACCGTCATCGAGATAGCGCGTCAGCGCTATCCAGCGTTTGAGACTGTAATCCAGCGCCTTGGCGATGGCCGAACCCTCAGGCACAAGCTGTCTTTGGGCGATCATCCAGGTATGAAGTGCGTCGGCGATTGGCGCTGCTTTTTCCTGCCGTATTCGCTGCCGATCACCCGGCTCCAGCTCTCGGACTTCTCGTTCAGCTTCGTACAAGGCCGCGATGTAGTTCAGCGCTTTTTCGGCGACCTGGCTCTTGTTGGTCACGTGCAAGTCGAAGAACTTCCGGCGGGCATGGGCCATGCAGCCGATCTCCGTAACGCCCAGTTCAAAGCCTGCCTTGTAGCCGGCAAAGTCATCGCAGACCAGCTTGCCGTTCCAACTGCCCAAGAAGGCTCGGGCATGTTCGCCAGCGCGGCTCGGGCTGAAGTCGTAAACGACCGCCGCCAGGTTGGAGAACTGACTGGTGGCATAGGCCCAGACGTAAGCGCGATGAGTTTTTTTCGCACCAGGCGTCAGCATTTGTACCGGCGTCTCGTCGGCGTGAACGACGTCGTGCGTCAGCACGGCTTCGCGCAGCGCATCAACCAGCGGCTGTAATTGCACGCCGCAGTTGCCCACCCACTGCGCCAAGGTCGAACGGGCGATGGGCAGCCCGGCGCGGCCGAAGATTTTCTCTTGGCGATACAGCGGCAGATGGTCGGCAAACTTGGCCACCATGATGTGGGCCAGCAGGCCTGCGGTCGGGACGCCTTTGTCGATGACGTGCGCCGGTACCGGCGTCTGGATCAGTGTTTCGCACTGTTCGCAGGCCCACTTTCCACGGATGTGGCGTTCGATGGGNTGGGAAATTGCAACCCATTTGACCAGTCGTTTGCATTCGACTTGACCAGTCGTTTGCATCGGAAGTGACCAGGCATTTGCATTGGACTTGACCACTCGCCTAGCGAGTCATTTGAAAGGCTAAAGCAGCGGTACTGGTGGCACTGTCTGTGGCGCGCCATCGATGATGCACATCCATCCCCAAGTTCTCAGTGCCGACGTCTTCTTAAACTCCTCGACCAGCTCGGCCGCAATTTCCCCTATGTCCGTCCGCAACTCGAACTGAGGGCGCATTGCGTGCAAAACGTCAATTCCCATGTCCCCGGCAAGCAGCTTGCACATCAGCTTATTACGAAGCTTCCAAGGTAGGGCTTTTCCGCGCCTTTCCGGATGCTGGTAAACCATGGTGTTCAAATGCGCCGACGCGTGGATGTAGTCAGCGCTGCTCATCCAGATATGCAGATGGGCAGGCACTCCAAGGGGTAGGACGTTGAACACGAGCCAATCGATTAGGCCAACGGCAACACCGCGCGCTTGAAGCTCCATTGCCAGCATCAGAAGTACTTTGTGCAAGGTGCCTGCTGCCTTGATAGCAACGGTTTTTCGACCTAGGAGATCTGCTTCGACCACTATCGCGATCAACGCAGCGAGGGCATCCAAGCTTGCCCTGCGTTCGAGTTTTTCGAGTAGAACTTGAGTGATTGGTTCGCGCTGAACACTGTCCCAAATCATGTTGCTGGTGCTGCGATAAAGCACCAGTTGGACATCGGTATTTAACGCACGGAAGTAGCTGTCGAAGCTGATTTTCTGTTGCCGGGAGATCAGCTTCATCAAAGTCCATATGGGATGATTCAGGTCGCGGGACGATCCAGGTGCTAGCAGTTCCACCCTACTCAAGGTCTTGGCCTTGGGGGAGATCATTTTCTGTTCGTACCTAGACCACTTGCTTCGGTAATGCCGGATCGTGCCATTCGTATTTCTTCGAAATGACTCTTTTTCGAAATACAGCTCAAGGGCATAGGCAGTTTTGAGGCCTGTCCGCTGCCTCAGTCCTTCGAACCAGTAGCCCACTGCGAGCATTTCCACTGTGTTGCTTCGGGGGCGGCTATTTTCCGGAATTTGTTCGCGCAAGCTGCCTGCGAACTCCGAATAAATGTTTGCAATTCTCTTAAAATCAGACACTTAAAAATCCCCGAACGATCTTTGTACCGTAAAAAATGTAGAAGTCTTACGGCTGGAGCGCAAGGGGGCGGTTTATTACTATCAACTGTGACCAAACCGGACATTAAGTGCGATGCGCGAGCCCCTTGAAATCCAATTTCTGTCATTCGAATTAGAGCTCGACCTCAAACAGCGATATGGCCTGATGGTGGGTGGCAGCGCGCTGTGGAGAGAGTTGGGTTACACATCGTACGACGCGTTTCGTAAAGCTAAACAGCGAGGGACAATTGAGGTGCCGCTATTTGAAGTGCCTAATCGTCGGGGGTTCTTTGCTCTGTCCAAAGAGGTCGCTTGGTGGATTGCTACGCAGCGCTGCGCACGGCAGCAGGCCGTATGAACTAAGCATATGAGGAGTATCACAATGAGATCAGGATAGGAGCTAGCCGGTGGATTTGGAGCACAAAAAAGCCCAGGGGTGGAGCCCTAGGCTTTTTTGATGGTGTTAGGTTTCAGCCCTACGCGCCGTCATTCTGTGTTCCCTCGCGTTCGGCGTCAAGTCGATCACATTCCGTTTGTCTGCAATTTTCACACGGCGCGACCTGTGAGGTGTTCACACACCTGTCGCGAGGAGAACATATGAGGCTGCCAATAAGTACGCAGCGCGAGGTGCTACGCCTTACGAGCGACCCCAAGCTGTCGAATAGGGCTATTGGCCTATTAGCCAAAGTGTCCCATAACACTGTTCGCACCATTCGGGATCAGTTGGCACAGTGTGGACAAAGCTGGGAAGAACTGAAGCACCTTGACGACAAAGCGCTGGCGGAGCGTCTGCATACCCAGCCAAAAGTCTCATCTCAAAGGAAGGCTTACCCGTCATGGCCTGCCATCCATGAACAGCTAAAACTTCCTGACATCACCTTGGAACTCCTATGGCAAGAGTTTCGTACAAGCGAGCCAGAAGGCGTGTCTTATGCTCAGTTCACACGGATTTATCGTGAATGGGTCAATAGGCAAAAGCTGAGCATGCGACAGACTCACCTCCCCGGAGACAAGTGCTTCGTGGACTTTTGTGGCAGGACAATGCCTGTGACCAACCCGGATACTGGAGCAATCAGCCAAGCTCAGGTGTTCGTGGCAACGCTAGGTGCCTCGGGATACATTTTTGCCACCGCCGTGAGAAGTCAAACGATCCCAGACTGGCTCAGATGCAACATTCTGGCCCTGGAGTTCTTCGACGGGGTTCCACGGTTCGTTGTGCCTGATAATTTGAAGTCAGCAGTGACGAAAAACACGAGAGATGTGGTGACCCTAAATCGTGCCTACGCCGAGTTTTCTGAGCACTACGGATTTCAAATTTACCCCGCCAGACCGCGTAAACCGCAAGACAAGTCGCTAGGGAGGCGCTGCAAAAATAGCCAACTGTCCCCACCCTTGGCACACTAAGTTCCTTCAACCAGCCTCC
>NZ_LKGW01000154.1:0-4157 GCF_001467335.1 Pseudomonas sp. ICMP 10191 | reverse complement strand
TGATTGCTGCCGGGCTGTGATTCTTGGCCACGCTGACGGTGCGCCCAAGGCCCATTTCCAGCCCGGTACCGGCGCCGCCTCCACCGCAGAAGAAGTCCACAACGATCTCATCGTCTTGCGGATTGAAGCCAAGGCCGTACTGGGTTTTGAAATCGAAGGGGTGTTTCTTCTGGTGAGCGGACATAGTTCATCCTCGGCTGTGTGCCGTGATCTATTGGAAGTGGGGTAGTCAGTTACGCGGATGCGATAATGTCGGCTTCGGCCATCTCGCAAAAAAAGGAGCAGGAAGGCAGTTTTTCGTTACGACGCACCGGGCCTTCGCCCAGGTCGCGCAGTGAAAAGCGCACATTGGTCGTCCTATTGCGGTGCAGGTAGGAGCCAGGCCCCAGTAGATCCTGAACTTGGCATAGCGCTTCGAATTGTGGTGGGAAGTCCTCACGAATGGCTCGGAAATATCCCTCGCCGCCTTTCACACAGCCTATGCAATTGGCGTTGTCGTAGCCCATGCGATACATGACAGGCAGTTCGATACCGGCTCTCTGGATCATGGCCTTGCAGTCTTCTTTGCCGAGCCCTCGCTCAATCAGCGGAGCGATCACCGGACGATCTGGATTGCGCTCGCGGAAGTCTTCCAGGCGGTCCGCCTCTTCGGCGGTATACCCGAAAACCATTACGTCACCTGGCAGCTTCCAGGTATCCAGAAGTCGGCGCTTGAGCAGTTTGGTACAGGGCGCACCGTACTGGTTTTTCATGAATCGTTCTCGCCGAAACACCTCGATGATGTCAGCGCCGTACTTCTCGTCGCGTAGCACCGTCACTGGTTGCTTGAGCCAAGCTTCGCAATCGGCCAGAAATCGACGGTTGTCGGAGTGCTCGTTCGCCAGGTAGGCGTTGAGGATCTGCACGTCATGAGTTGCGCCGTAATCGGCCAGGGCCAGTTTCGTGGCCACCGCCGAGGCGGCACCGCAGCTGAACTGGCAGACGATGCGCGGTAAATGATCAGGCATAGTTTATCCTCGCCGGGGTCGCGTGAGTCTTTGAAGTGAGAAGGGGATTCCGGTTTAAACGGCCGGTACCGAGTCGCGAAATACGTCCATCTGCGCAGCGCCGTCCAGCCAGGCCGTGTCGATACGAGCGCGGGCCAGTGCCGCGTACTCCGGGTTCAGCTCGCAGATGATCGACCGGCGACCTTCCTGCATCGAAACCAGCGACGTGGTACCGGCACCGCCGAAAGGGTCCAGCACCACGCCACCGCGAGGCGCGCCGGCCAAGATGCAGGGCCTGATCAGGTCTGGCGGGAAGGTGGCGAAGTGGGCTTCCTTGAAGGCGTGGGTCGCGACGGTCCAGACGCTGCGCTTGTTGCGCGTCGCTGTGTCGTGGGTGCTTTCATCCCGGTCAGGCCGGTGCGTGCCTTTTGACTGGCCGGGAATGGCTTGCTCGCGCTTCGAGTCCTCACGCTTGAAGCTGTCCCGCCGCTTCCGTTCAGCGCCATCCTTGTGAAAGGCCCCGTGGCCACCTTCGCCGGTGGACGTATCCCAGCCGGTAGGCACTGTCACGCGCGAGCGGTTCCGCGAAGCTTTATCTGTTCCGTGACCCCAGCCGACGCCGTTATTCGGCACCGTGTTGCCAGAGCTGGTGCGCTTTCCGCCTTCAGCATTGTCGAAGGTTGAACCGTGCACGTAGGACCCACCGCGGTAACCGTTAGCGTTCCCCTTGCCCGTCTGGTTGGCGGGCTCTCTGATCGCGTCGCTGTCGTAGTGGTACCGCCGCGACTTACTGAGCAGGAACAGGTATTCGTGAGCTTTGGTGCAGCGGTCGCGCGTCGACTCTGGCATAGGGTTTGGCTTGTGCCAGATGATGTCCTGCCGTAGATACCAGCCATCGTCCTGCAGCGCGAAGGCCAGACGCCAGGGCATGCCCATCAAGTCTTTCGGCTTGTACTCAGCATGTGTGGTCGCTTTCGACTTGCGCTGGCTCGCCATCACTTGGCGTTGGCTGATCGTCGAAACGCCGACGACCATGTCGTCCCTGCCGTGCGCGCCCCAGCTACCGGCGTAGCTGTCGCCCATGTTTACCCAGATCGTGCCGTCAGCGCGGAGCACCCGGCGCACATCCCGGAACACGTCGACCAGGCGGGCTATGAACTCGGCAGGTGTTTCCTCAAGGCCGATCTGGCCATCGACGCCATAGTCACGCAGACCGTAGTAGGGCGGGCTGGTCACGCACGTATGCACGCTTTCATCTGGCAGCGTGCGCATCATGTCGATGCAGTCGCCTACCAGTATCTGGTGGAGCTGGCTCATATCGAATTCCAGGTATGCGCCGACCGCCGTCTCCGGTGGTGGCAAATTGGTTGGGGGTGAGCTATAGATGATGACCGGCATAGAGCCGGATCAAGGAGTTGCCATGACTATCGTAATAACGAACTCAAGCTCGCACGGTCTCAAGACTTTTATCAGAGCGCCGAGTAACGCCAACCTCAAGGTAGACAATTGCATAGCTGTCAACGGAGGTAAGTTTCTCGACATTTTCGAACCGACAAATCATCTTGCTTTTGGGCTTCCCGACGGAGTGACCAAGGAAGACCTTCAAGAGATTTTTGCGTCCTTGAAAGCGAACCCTAATCAGTCTCAAGAAGAGCTTGAAGCAACAGTCAAGGCCTCGCCGCTATCCAAATGGCTCACTACCGGTCAGCAGATTGCAAAATTCTCATCCCAAGTCATTGCGGTGATCAAGGCGGGCTACGAGCTGGTTTTCTAGATAGGTATAGGAGGAAGGAGCAGTAATCTCGTCGCCCGAATCCTTTATAATCATCAACATGCTTTTCTCGTCAAAAAGTCGCGCCACGATTCTGGATGGTCGGTATTCGTGGCGCGGGACTGCAAGCGCCTCATTTCGAGCTTGGCCCTTGCAGCGGGTAGTCGATGTTGAATTCACGGATCAGCCGGTTGATCATCGCTTTGCTCATTCCGAGCTCGACGACGACCGGGGTATGCCTGTGTCTCGCGTAATCTGGGTCCGCCGCTGACTTGTATCTGGCGGAGCTGGCTCATATCGAATTCCATGCATGCGCCGCCTTCCGTGTTCGGAGGTGGAAATTTGGTTTGGGATGGCGTATCACGGTTGTCCGGCATGGGGCCGGCTAAGGAGTAGAAATGGATCTTTCAGGCGTTAAACATACCGTTCAGCTGATCACCCACACCTCTACTGGCTGTCCGTACTGCTCGGTATTCCAAGAAGGTGAAAAGATTGCCGAGAACATCAACCACCTGATTCAGGATCATCAAGGGCTTTTGATCCACGCCGGATCAGAGACAGGCCAGAACTATAAAGGCGAGGTTCACCATGCTACGTGCGCTTTGGTCGGTTTTTCTGCTCCACCAGCACCTAAAGAGTTGCCTAAGGTTAGACTGAATCTGAACTTGCCGGAATGATCACTTCATTACCTGGCTCTTTGTGAGTCATCATCATGCTCTTGCGGTAAAGCTCCAGAGCCACGAGTTCACAGCTTCAGAACTCGTGGCGCTGGATCCAGGCTTCAGGCCGCGAAGCTACCCAGTGCCAGTTGCGCTGCATCGCCCACCTTCGCTTCAAGCACTGACTTGAACTCTTGCGCAATCTCTTCGCGCTGCACGTCCTCGCCCACCCAGCGCAGTTTCAGCACCGGCTGTGCGCCGCTGGTGATGACCGAGATTCGCAGGATGATTTCTCGCATCTGCAGGCCTTCAAACGGCACGGCCGAGAAGATCAGCGACGTGGGTAAGGTTTCCTTGCTGGTCGCCTCGATGGCATCCATTGCGCTGCGGCTGGCGCGGGTCTCGCTGACGGTGTGATCGCTTTCCGACGATGCCTTGACCGTGATCGTGCGCACGGCGGCGATGGCTTTGGCCAACGGGATGTTCTGCAGCTCATCGCCGACCGCCGACAGGGTGCTGTGCCAGTCTTCAATCCAGTCGCTCATATCCTTCTGCGACATGGCCCGGCCACTGATGGCCTGCACGGCCTGATAGGCAGCGGTGGGCTTGAGCTTCAGCACCGCGCGATCATCTGCGTGGCCTGGCACTTCCTCGTTGCCCAGGTTGAACAACACCGAACAGGTCATTTCGTCCTGATTGATGAAGCCTTTTGCGTCGGCGACTGCGCGGTCGGACACGTAT
>NZ_LKGW01000153.1:0-4235 GCF_001467335.1 Pseudomonas sp. ICMP 10191 | reverse complement strand
GGCTGGTTGAAGGAACTTAGTGTGCCAAGGGTGGGGACAGTTGGCTATTTTTGCAGCGCCTCCTTAAACGAGTGAGCTCATCCTTGAATATCTCGTGCCCGAAAATGAATGATGCATAAATCGCAGATTGACGAAATTTGGTAATGCGTTGAAGGTTATGGAAACCGCCCAGGTGGTAAGCAACTGCCGCTCGGTACGGACGAGACCCTGCTCGGGTGTTGAGTAAGTCGAGCCATTGCATATCTGACCAGCCCCAATAGGGCATGCCTGTTTTACTGACCTGCCATAGAATGGCAGACACCGACGGGGCTGCCATACGATCAGACACACCGCTAAACGCGACAAGGTGAATCAGGGGATTTACAAGATCAGGCATTATCGATTGCAGATAGGGCCAATTAGAACGGTGGAGATGATTTGAAAGCACGGCCTGCTCAAAATCGGTCAGCACCTCTTGTCGCGTATACCGACCGGAATCAAACGCTACATAATCCGGTGCTAATACAAGGCTCATGAGGATGACTGCGACGTAAAGAGTTCACCAAACATTCGGGCATCCAGACTGCCGACTGATTGGGCCATTTTTGCGGTCAGGTCCGCGCCGGATAAGTGTAGATACATCAAGGTAGTCTTGGGGTCACGATGTCCCGCATAGGCCGTAAGTTCATGGAGCTTCCAACCTGCACGAGCCAAATGCGTCAGCCGCAAGTGACGGAAAGTATGCGTGCTCAGACAGGTAAGGTCTGACTTCCTGGCCCAAGCCTCTACCGTTTTACTCCAAGTCCAGCGGGTCAGCCCCGCGCCACGGTTGCGGTCTGAATCGGAGCGAAACAGCGGGCCCTTTGTCCATCCGTCCCGATTAAGCTGTTGAAGGTGGGTCATCAAGACGGGGGCAATGGATGGGCTGTAGCACACCACGCGGCTGCGTCGTCCCTTGGTCGTTTCAGCCCGTACCGAGATCAGTCGATGCGCCATATCCAAGTCTTCGACTCTCAAGGCCACCAATTCTGCACGCCGCAGAGCCCCGCAATAAGCCAGCGAGAGCATCAATCGGTCGCGCACCGACGCGCTGGCTGCGATGCTCAGGAAATGCCGCCATTGCTCGTCGTTGAGGAGGTTGGGTAATTTGACCAGACTAGGTACTAGGCCCTTGGCAAAGCCCGCGTGAGCCGGTGGGTGGAGCAGACGTGTGTGCTGTCCGCGCGGTACAGGGTTTTGCTGACAGCGATCCTCAAAGACCAAATGGTCGTACCATAAGCGGATGGCGGTGAGGCGTTGGTGCAAGGTGGCATTCGCCACCGCACTGGCTTGACCGGGTAGAAGTTGGCGGATGTAGAGCGTAATCTGCTCGAAGGTCACGGCTTCAGCGTCCCACCCAGCCGTTTCGCAATAGCGCAGGTAATGCGCCAGACCACGGGCATACGCATCGAGAGTAGCAGGTGCACGGCTCAGGTTACCGAGCAGTTGCAGCCACTCTCCAACACTGGGGTAGCGGTTTAAAATCGCTGCGTAGGACGGGCTGGAAGTCATGGGTGTCTCCCCAGAGCGCCGAAGGATTCAGCCTAGCTCAAGAAAAAGCATTCCACCTAACTTACTACAGGGCGTAATTGCTGCTGAAGGCAATCACGCCGTTATGACGCAAAACGTCCTTGATCTGAAAGTACGGTGCGCCCATCTTCACAAACGGTTTTGCGTCATAGCTCCTGGCGATAACACATCCGTCGTTGTTACTGAGCACTACGATGGGAGTCCTTGCCAGGTCGGGACGGAAAGCTCGCTCGCAGCTCGCATAAAAACAGTTGCAGTCGATCAGCGCGAAGACATTCTCATGACCGGCCATGATCGCGCACGCTGTAACGAACTACTCCCAGGATGGACAGCTCATCGCCTTCCATGATGTGTCGAGGTGCGAAATGCGGATTTTCTGACTGAAGAATAACGACCTCATTACGCATGTGCAGCCGCTTGCAAACGGCCTCTGCGTTGAGCGCAGCAACGACGATATCACCATGCTCGGCCTCAAGGCTTCGATCTACGATCGCAAGATCACCACTATGGATGCCCGCCCCCTGCATGCTTTCACCCAAGACAGTGACCAGGTAAACATGCGGCGCCCGGATGCTGAAAAGCTCATCGAGCGAAATATGCTTCTCGATGTGGTCTGCTGCCGGCGAGGGGAAACCTGCTGATACCAACGATGAGAACCATGGGAGCTTCGCCCCCTCTTCTGCCAGGGTGCCGAGGTAAGTGACATTCATGATGTTCGCCGTTTTTCGTGGGTGAGTGATTTACTGTATACATATACAGTTAACTCTTTGCCCTTACCGTGGTCAATCGTAGAGACGGGCATTTTCGACGAGTGACATTACGGGTGACATCATGTGCGGACGCTACTCGATCTATGAATCCATGGACCATTATCTAAAAGAGCTTGCACCAGAGCAGCTGGTTATCAATGGCTATGACCTCTGGCCCATTGAGCGTTACAACGTTGCTCCGACGACTCGTGTTGAGATCATCCGACCAACGGAGACCGGCCTGAGTGTCGACAAGGTTCGCTGGGGATGGGCTCCGTTCTGGGCCCAGGGGAAACGTCCGGCCCCCATAAATGCACGCGTCGAAACGGTGATGACGGGAAGGTTCTTCAAAGAGTTGTGGCCGCACGGCCGTGCTCTTGCACCTGCAAATGGCTGGTTTGAATGGGTCAAGGATCCTGATGACCCCAAGAAAAAGCAGCCTTACTTCATCCGACTTAAAAGCCAAAAGCCGATGTTTTTCGCAGCGCTCGCGCAAGTTCATGCTGGGCTGCAACCTCACGAAGGCGACGGGTTCGTGATTATTACTGCGGCCAGCGATCAGGGAATGGTCGACATACACGACCGGCGCCCGTTGGTCCTCAGCCCCGAACTGGCGCGCGAGTGGACAGCCCCGTCCACTGCCCCATCGCGCGCCGCCGAGATAGCTCGGGAATGCTGTACTCCAGTCGACGAGTTTGAGTGGTATACGGTTGGCAAGGCCGTGGGTAACGTCCGGAACCAAGGGGCAGAACTGATAGAGGAAGTCGAATAAATTCATACGCCCAAGGCAGCCCAGGCATTTAAACCTTGCGTATCCCGAACTGAGCGGCCTTGACCGTCGAGTCCTGCGACACACCTGCAGCCAGGTACAGGCCCATGCGTGAGGTGATCACGGTTTCGCTCATGTCAATCGTGCCGCGCTGTGTTTCCAACGCCCCGGAAAAGCTGGCCGGCATAGTGAACGGCTCTTGGTACTTGTCCATTGACCGATAGTAGAACGTGGACGACGCGCCGTTGACCGTCTTGGTGATGGTCAACTCAGCCTCCCAAGCCAGAATGCCCCGCGACGAACCCATGATTTCCACCGCCGACACCATTTCGATAACGTCGCCGGCTGCCAGGTTGTTCTGTACCACGTTGGCCGTGGGCTGCATGTATATGTAGCCGCCCGCCGCCGCCATGTTGCCACGCAGCTCGATGCACTGCGCCTCACCATAGGTGGCAGGCTCCTTGTACCACCGCGTGGTGATCCCGGTCAGGCCAGAGCCAACGGCTTTGTAGCCGTCCGCCAGCACTGACCCGGCCACAGCATTCACGCCAGCAGGCAGAGAACCACCGGTGCCCGCCAACAGCGGGTTGGCATTGAGGCAACCGAACGGTCGGATGGCCGAGTAAACGTCGCCAGCGTCAGTGGGCAGCGGAATGCCGGGGAATTCGAAGTGGGCGGTGATTATCGGCGCCACCCGCGAATTGATGAACTCGGCACCCAGGAGATTCGGGTGCAGGCCTTCCACTGTCATGGCCTCGGTGAAGCCGTCCCAGATGTTCACCACCAGCACGAACTGGCTGACATAGTTCAACACCCAGTCTTTGTAGGCGATCGCATCGGCCAGCGCCTGCCCGGTCAGAGCCCTGCTACCGAAGCGCGGCGTACCAGTGCCGACGATCAGGTACTTACCGGGCGTGTTCATGAACGCGGTGACGATCTTCATCACATTGGCTTTCGTGTCGGCCAGGCTCATACCTGCCGTGGTGCTGTCGTTGGTGCGTGACAGCAGCAGCCACAGGTCGGCAGTGGACGATGCAATGCAGGCCGGAAGCCTGGCCAGAAACTGCCCGGTGTGGTCCCCGAGCTTGCCCTGGTTGTCGACGTAGCTCGGGAACAGGCCGGTACGCGCCGCGATCCAGCCCGCATAGCCATAGGCCTCGGTGCCAAAC
>NZ_LKGW01000152.1:0-4602 GCF_001467335.1 Pseudomonas sp. ICMP 10191 | reverse complement strand
TGGCTGCCCGAAATATAGTTTGACACATTGCCCCCCTAGATCCGCGGGGTTCAGTATCATTGATGACCACAGCAGCAAAAATATAGTTTGACACAGGCAAATATGCTGACGAAAAACACCGCCTACCGTCTAGAACAAAGTTTGACACTGCTTGCGGTAAGCTTGCTCAACGATAGCCTTGCCGTTCCAGAGCTTCACAGCCTCATCACGTTGATCGAGCCTATGCCGGTTCCTCTAGCATGATCGGCTGAAGGGTAAGCCGACCGATTTTCATGGGCTCAGCCTTCTACCTTTTACGACAAACCCACCCACGTTTTGATTGTGATAATACGCATTTCCTCCTAGAGCCACATTGAAACCTGGAGGTCCCTGCCAATCCCGAGATATGCCGGTCGACTTGAGTAAAGCATCTGGGTCTACGCCATTTCTTGCAAAGCTCTCCAAGTCCCATTCGAAAAAGCTGACGATAGCTTGGAACACAGGACCTGGCACACTGGACACTGTGTAAAGACTTCCAATATTTATAGGGAGATTTAGCCGTGTGATGTCGGATAGAGCACAAACTAACCTCCTCAACCGAAAATGCCAGACTGACTCCAAGAGTATCTCAACTTGCTGAGAGGCTAAGGGGAATTTGCTCTTCCGCGTCGACGGGTCCGAAGGTAAACGGACTGGGAGTAGTTTTTGCAAATTGCTTAAATTAACCCGTTTTTGCCTTCTGGAAATCCTATATAGATCCTTACCACCCTCGAGAAGGATCGCGGCAAATGCGCTATCTCTGGAGTCGCTAACGTCTTCGACCTCAGCATGCTCACGTTTTGGCGTGCTTATCTTCGCCATCAGCCATATCTTGTCATTCTCATAAAGCCACCGAGTGGCTTTGTAAGCGCTCGTCCAAAGATACTCTAGGCTGGCTTCAGCTCGGACCGCAAGAACGGTTTCGATTTTCTGTCGAAACTGCGCCTTACTCCCGACCTTTGGCTTTTCCTGCTGCGAGGCTAACCTGGCACCTGCAACGCTCTGAAGAATGGATTCTTTCTTTAAGGCTTCCTCAAATTTATCAACGCTACCAAACAAATGCAGCGCAATGATCATATGCCGCGCAAGGGGCATGTCCATCTGGCCCTTATAAGAAGTAAATCTTATCCATTGTTCATGTTTTCCCATTGCGTATGCGCTATCCATTTGTGACAAAGCTTCATCACCATACTTATCCCGAATGCTGTCAAATAACTTTGCTGTGCCAGCTAACCTTCCATGTACAAAACCTTTCTTTCTGCATTGCCGCAGGTAGCTAGAACATAACGCATCGCTGCTAATCAGGGGTAAATTGCGTTGGAGAAGCTCATGCGCGAATTCCGCAAACTTCTTTTCAAGCTGAATGCCTTGGTTAACTTTCGCAGGGGCGAGAGCGCTCCAACCACATACGCAAGGCTCTGATAGGCCAGGAAGTAACCGCAGCTTTCGAAAGAACGGGTGAGAGCATTTGGGACATGCATGCATCAGCGAGTCGCCATGTCGCCAACAGACTGACACACCAGGCAAGTGGTGTGATCGATGCCAGTATGCATAACCCAGTTCAAGGAGGTCCTGCTGAACGCAGGTGGGGCAGAGCTTTGCCTTACCGTGGACCGTTCCCTCTCGGCGGGGAATACGGGCAACGCCATGGAGACCACGCCCTGCACCAGCGCAGTCTCCTCCTTGATTTATCCCCAGAAAAGGTCTGTAAAGAGGGAACGTGGTGTTCGTAAAGATCAGTTCGTCGAGACTGCTCTCAGTGTCTCCGGGCAGCCTGGTTGCAAGCACCTCAATCTGCTTCGGCAACATGCCTACTGAGAAAGTGGCCGAGCCGAACAGGTCGCGGAAGGTCTCACCCGCTGTTTTATTGCCTGAAAGGAAGTGGTAGCGAGTGATACGGGAATGTAGCGTCTCGCCAGGCATAGAGTTAGGGAAGAACAGAAGGTCAGACATCGGTTACCGACTTACGAAGTAGGGCTCGGAAAATACGTGCATTCAGTGACCGGTATGCTTGTATCAAACCAAGCGGTTATCAGAGGCCAGGATTCTTGGGAGTTTACACGAAGTACATTTGCGTACTGAATGACATTTGGTGAGCTGTTGGAACTGCCCGCTACTACGTTCAATTCCCCTCTTTCCCCTCCCGCATGATGGCAATTAGACATGCTCTCCGGTTTGAAAAAAGCTTCGTCCTACATGCGCGTTTTGGTTTCTCATTTGCAATAAATTGGCTTTACGGTCAGTCGACGAATCCACCTCTGAATGCTAGGCGCGTTTGATTGACCACGAAGACGAGCAGGCAGAGTATGGGTCAGAAGTATCTCTCATCAATCACCATTGCCTACTGCCAACCACGGAAAATCTTCATGCCAGCCAGAAGAGAACAAGTCCTTTTCCTGGATTACGACGGTGTACTGCATCCAGATGCGGTGTATTTGTCCCGCCTAGGACCCGTCCTGCGTGCAGAAGGGGAGCTTTTCATGTGGGCCCCCGTTCTTGTTAAGATTCTGGAAGATTTCCAAGAGGTTTCCTTGGTCCTCAGTACGAGCTGGGTTCGAAATTTGAGCTTCAAAAGAGCAATGGGCTTTTTGCCATTCGATTTGGGTAATCGGGTTACCGGAGCAACATGGCACAGCTCCATGGCGAGGGATTGGGCAGATGAAAACAAATGGGACGGACGGACGCGTTACGACCAGATCAGCCGGTATGCGGCTAGAGCCCAGCTTGCGAATTGGGTGTCACTCGATGACGACCCAGAAGGATGGGGAACTACCGCGCAACACCGCTTGGTGGCCTGCAATCCCGACTTGGGCCTCGGCGATCCACAAACACAGCGTTTGTTGATTGAAGCATTGCGGCGAATGACTTCACGCTGAGGTCAGCTACCTTTTTTTCATCTTCACTATACAAAGATTCAACATGCATATCCTGATCATGAGCTTCAGTGGGCACCTACCTTCAGCCTGCACCATCGGTTAATCGGCCAGGTTTTAACATGAATAAACTACCTAGAATTACGCTCGCGTTTTGGATAATGAAAATTTGCGCGACCACGCTTGGTGAGACTGCAGGCGACTTGTTGTCCATGACCTTGGACGTCGGTTACGCTATCAGCTCGCTAATTCTTGTAAGCATTTTTGTCGTAACTCTTCTCACGCAGCTTGCCAGCAAAAGCTACAACCCGGCCCTTTACTGGGTTGTGATCCTGTCCACCAGCACTGCTGGCACCACTATCTCCGACTTTATGGATCGAACATTGGGCCTTGGTTATGCAACTGGCTCGGCGATTCTGATCGCAGTGTTATTGACAGTTTTTTCAGTTTGGTACTGGAGCGAAAAATCACTATCGGTTAACCGTATAACCTCGCTCAAAGCGGAGCTTTTCTACTGGATTGCGATTCTGTTTTCTAACACGCTCGGCACCGCTCTAGGCGATTTCCTCGCTGATGACTCAGGTCTAGGTTTCATGGGGGGCGCGCTTCTTGTAGGCAGCGGCATCGCCATAGTCGCGGCGCTACATTACACAACAAAACTATCTTCTGTGGCTTTGTTCTGGGTAGCCTTTGTGCTGACACGTCCCTTTGGTGCAACACTCGGAGACGTGCTTACCAAGCCCTATTCAAAAGGAGGCCTGGACTTCGGCACCGTGGGTTCCTCAGCGGTACTACTGGGGATTCTCCTTACTATGATTGTAGCTGCGACTATGTATAACCGCAGAAGAACACATAGGTATGATCAGATTTCTGATCGCTGATGAGAAGATTAGGCTGAACGGCGGCTTCGCAACGTCTTCCGAACAACAAGCGCACGTAGCGCGCGATGTCGATCGCAGCCTGGTCAGTATTCGCGATCTCGCAATGCAAAGCAGTGAGGGAACTCGCCAGACGCTTATCGCCAGCAACGAGCTATCGCAGCTAGCAGTCAACTTGAATGATCTGGTACTTCGATTCCGGACTTGATTATGCTCTGCAGCAAGGCGGTACAATTAGGGGGCGGCCCGGTACTAAATTCAGGTCTGTTGCTTACAAAGGTTTTGGCTTGGGCGTAGAAGCTGCTCGCAGCGACGCCAGGGCATTCCTCGGACTGGCATGCATCGTAAGGTCGCCATGCGCGTTTTCCCGACGGATTTAGACCTTGGAAGCCGTGATCACTGATGGTCACTTGCGAATGGAAGATATCTTCTCTAACCCCCCAATTTCAGCCTCAAGACGGGCAAAAAATTCAATGAGCGCCAGCGCTGTTTCGGCCTCAAACTGCCCAGAGGCTATCTCAAAGTTGCCACTGATTAGGTGGCAACCGCTTTCATCAGATAGCCGAAACCTGCCAATCAAAGCTCCGCTATTTTACCGGCATCGCTGCGTGGTGCTTGCAGTCTGTCTGCCCACATCAAAAGCTGATGCTTGAAGCCATGACTCGCCGACTGGTAATAAGCTATAGCGCGAGCAACCAGCGGATCGGAACTCTGTGAAGCCACCTCAACACTTGCACCTAACGCATCGTTGTGACGACGTAGCCCATTGCGCGGGCTGAGGATGGCAAGATTCTGTCCGTCAAAGAGTCCCAAATGCTGGTAGTTACCCAATA
>NZ_LKGW01000151.1:0-4726 GCF_001467335.1 Pseudomonas sp. ICMP 10191 | reverse complement strand
AGGCGCCAATGAGGCGTCGCAGCGTTCGCAGATTTGTCGCCGCCCTTCTTGAGGACAGCGCCTTGCAGAACACCAACCCGGAAACCGAGGTCCCCGCTCGACTTGAACAATTTCCCGTTCCAGCGAAGAGCGACGTTGTCCGCGATAGATCGGCCTGTTTCAGGGTCGTCTATCCGCTGCGCGCCTTCTTTCATCTTGTTGGCCACCAGCTGGGCAGCCTTACGTAGCGCCGACCGCCCGCCCTTACGCTTCATGTCCTGAGTGATCGATTCGAGTTTTCCAACGAGAGAGTCAATCCCCTCCAGCTGGAAATCCACTGAGTCAGCCATCGTTGACCCCCTCGGCCACCAAGATGGTGAGATAGTCCAGACCTGAATCGGGATCGGGCAGCGCCGGGCCTTTGATGTCGTAGACATCCCCTCGGTAAAGGATCCGCATCGTCGGCAGGACGCCGGCTCGGTATCGGATCACTATCCGCGCGGTGGCCTCTGACTGGCTGGCTTGGGCAGCAATAAAGTCCCTGGCGCTCAGCGGCTCGACCGCTGCGGGGACTTTGTCCCACACCGTTTGCCAGCTCTCCAGCTCCTCACCGGTTTTAGGGTCCTGCATGCGGCCCAGCGCCTGAAACGTAATGCGATGTCGAAGTCGTCCAGCTCTCATGAGAGCACCACATGGTCAGGGGGACCCGACCAGCTCCGACAAGACCAAAGCAGTGGTTCAACGCCCATTGGCAATTCGGCAGTTATTGTTCCGATCACAACCGCCTCCCGATTTGCAAAGGAGTGGCCGATCAACAAAAGTAATGCCGCCTTGAAGCTGGCGGGAAAATCGCTCACATCTGCGAGGTCTGGGTTGTCACAATACCAGAGAGCCCACGCCAAAGCCGATTCGGCATATAGGGCTATGAGGTCGTCTTCGTCATCATAGTCCACACGCAATTGCTTGCGAATCAGCTCTATTGGGAGCAGATCAGCAGCGGCCACGGTCATTTTTTTTCGACCTTTTTTTTCGGATCTGCCTCGGGCTTTGCCAAATCCAGAGCCGCTTCAGCCTCGCCTACGATCTTGCAAAGCTTGAGTTGCTCCAGCTCCTTGGCCAGCCATACAGGCGCGGCATAAGGCTCGTTGTCGGTATCACGGATGATGCCGCGGTCCTCGTAAGCCCGCAGCGGCTTGATCAATACATCTGACATGTCTCACCTCGGTGGGCCGACGGTGCCGGCCACTTTAGGGGTTGGGCAGCTTAGGCCGCAGCGGCGGCAGCCGTGAGCTTGCCAGTGACGAAGGCTTCGGTACGGTAGATGGAAAACGCCAGACGCTCTTCGGCGCGAAGCGTGACCATGTTGTTTTCGAAGTCCTTGTCGTTCTCGGTAGAAATCAAAACTTCAACTTCCATCCGGTCGAAGATCTGCGCACCAAGTTTGAAGGCTCCCACCAGGAAGTCGTTTGGCTTCATGGCTTGGGTCGCGACTACCGGGCGATTCCACAGACGAGCCGCAGTGCCTTCCTGCGGCTGACCGATCAGATAGCGGCCCTGGCTGTCTTTGATCAACTCGATCAGCGCCCAGTCAGTTGGGTTGAGCACGATGCCATCCGAAGGGAACTCTGCCAGCTCGGATTGAAGAAGGGCCAGGCGAATCCGGTCGATGCGCTGTTCGCCGGTTACGGTCCAGCCAGCTGGAGACGCGTATTGGTTTGCAACTGGAACGAGCCCTTGCAGATTTGCACCTGCTCCGCTGCCGTACAGCAACTGAGCCTCTTCAGCGAGCAGCAACCCATAACGAGCGCGCGCGTCGATGTAGCTCTGCAAAGCCTTTGCGTCATCCAGAATCTGACGCGAGGCTTTGAACAGATGGGCGATGGTACGAACCGACGCCGTGATCAAGGTGGTTTCGATTTCGGAATACGGTTTTGCGGAGCCCTCCGGTACGGTCGCGGCATTGTTTGTGAAGCCTGTTTCGCGGACATACTCAAGGGAGCCCGCCTCAGTCTCGCCGGGTGCAATCAAATCTCGAATGGTGGCCCGACGCATGCCCGGCAGCGCGACAGTGTCCAGGCGCTCCGTGGCCGCCAAGCCACCGGCGGATGTGGTGGTGATAGCGGCGCGGGGTACGGAAACGCGACGGGAGCCACGGAAAGACGAATTGACGCCTTCCATGTGTTCGCTGGTAACAATCAACTCGCCAGCGGACTTCGGGCTCTCGATGCGCTGAGTGTCACGGTTGGCATTGACAAGCTTTTGCTCAGCTTCCAGAACGCGAGCCTGCAGTTCGCCCTGTTTCATCAGCAACTCGTCAACCTTGGCACGAGTCTCGGCGTTCATCTCACCGTGACGGGCGATTTCCTTGTTGCTGGTCTCCGCCTGGGATTTGATCTGGTCGCCAATGGTCTTAAGGCTGGCATTCAGCTCGGTGTATTGCTTTTCGAAGTCGCTCATTGCGATGGTCCTTGGAAAGATTTGAGGATGTCGGATGCCGCGCTCAGGGAGGCGGTGAGGTCTGGCGCGACAGCGCGTGGCTTATCGGACGAGGCAGCGTATTGCGTACCCCCGCCAGCAGCGCGCGGCGTGCTGGACTTGAAATTGGCGAAGAGTTCGCGGCGTTCGCTTCGGGCCATTCCGGCCTTTGCCAGAGCAATGTCCATGGCTTTCAGCGCGTTACTCTGCTGGGCCTGCTCGTCTTCACGCTCGGTGATTTCATCAGAAGAGAGAACGGCCGTTGCAAAGCCGAGCTCAACTGCTCGTCGGCCGCGTATGAACGTCTCGTCATCCATCATCTCGGCAATGTCAGCAACGGCCTGGCCGCTGCCTTCCGCGTAAAGGTCGGCCATCGCAGCGTCGAACTCTTCCATCGTGTTCGCTACATCGCGCAAGTCATGGCGGTTGCCGACTGCAAGCGTCCAGCAGTTGTGGATCATGAGAAACCCGCTGCTGGCCACTTCCCGCTTTGCGCCGGCCATGTAAATCACCGAAGCAGCCGATGCGGCCAGGCCCAGGACCTTGGTTGTGATCGGCTGGCTGTGCTCGCGCAGCCGGTTGTAGATGGCCAGGCCCTCGAACATGTCGCCACCTGGCGAATTGATGTACACGGTGGCTGGCTTGTCGCCGATTGAGCGAAGGGCCGCGTCGATACGCGAGACGGTAACGCCTTCCCCGTACCAGTCCTGGCCAATAACGCCGTAGATGGTGATGGTATCGCTGGTGGACTCCACGGCCGCCTTGATGGCGGGATTCCATCTGTCGAGCGCGCGCGGGCTCAGCTCGCAGTTAAAACTGCCAGCCTTGGATTTTGGTTGCATGATTTATTCCTTCGAGTTTGCCGGCTGATCCAGCCAGTTCTGTAGAGCTGCCCTTGCGGCTTGCCCGTCATCGCCCTGACCCAGTTTGTCGATCGGCGAAAGGTTGGTTTGCACAGTTAGTACACCGGCATTGCCGCCCATCTTGGGCAGGTTCTCTTTCATGCGGCATTCGTCGCGGGTGTAGATGCCGTTTTGCACCATCCCCGAATACAGCGTTGCCCGTGCGGCGCTATCAGCACGCATCAAGCCTTCAATGGAAAACTCGGGGTAAATCTGACGGCGCTGTGCAGGCGCCAGCAAACTGCGACTGATCCCTTCCTCGATGCGGCGCATGTAGCTGCGCAGCGTGAAGGTCAGGAATCGAAGCAACTTCTGCTCAAGGCCGGTCCCCCAATTCGATGCCTTATCGCTGTAACCGACCAGCGTCGGGTCCACCATGTAAAAGCGACAGATCTCTTCGGCGCTGTACTCTCGAGATTCCAACAGCTGAGCGTCCACTGGATTGATACCAATCACCTTGGCGGAAACACCCTTTTCCAAAACCGGTGATTTACCGGCATTCATCGCCCCGCTGATGCGTTGGACATAGTCGCGAAAATCGTCGCGCTGCTGCTTGTTCAGCGTTGCATCAACCTCAAAGGCCACGGTTTGGTGCATACCGTTTTTGAACGTGGAGCTCGCAACATCCTCGGCCGACATTGCCGCGCCGAATACGTCTGCGCCGTAGGCGATGGGTGAGAGCCCGATTTGCCCATCCAGAGAGAACGCAGGGATATGCATCATGTTGCTGCCAGCAATATCGCGGAGCTGCCCGTTTTTTTCCCGGTATCGGTAAAGAATCTCGCCGTTGTCCGCGACATCCAAATCCATGCGGTTGGGCAACAGGAATTCAAGCGCTACTATCCGGCCGCTTATACGGATGATCTCGACAAAAGCGTTACCCCGAAGCAGCATCGAAGCCACTACGGCCTCCCAAAACTGCACAGCAGTCATGCGGCTGTTCGGGTTGGTGTTAAGAATCCAATGCAGGTCATTGTCACCGGCCACCTCACGACCGCCATCAGGCATGCGCCGGTATAGGCCGAGCGGCAGCGTTGCGATCGTTTCGGAGATGAGGCGTTTGGCGGATGTGCTGCCCACGGTTTGCGCCCAAATTCCGGAAGCGCTGCCGGAGAGCGACCTGCCCACCCAATCGATTATTGATGACCGAGGCGCGTTGATTGCACCGCTCAAGACGGATTTGAAAGACTTAGCCACCGGTCAGTCCCCTTCGAATGAATGCTGCCGCGACGAAGCACGACGAAGCAGCGGCAAGAAGCGCCCAACCCACGCCAAGCAGTACGTAAACGCCTGCCACCGCAAGGGCAAAGCCCAGCACTGCAGTCAGCAGGTAAATGATTGATGCTGTGTTCATTCGAATATTGGGTCCC
>NZ_LKGW01000150.1:0-6459 GCF_001467335.1 Pseudomonas sp. ICMP 10191 | reverse complement strand
CCAAGCGGTTACACCAACCGGCGGATGTGTCTACGGTGTTCTGCTTGGCCACAAACCAGCCGATGAAACTGCGGATCAGCGCGTCAGGGATATCGGCAGGCTTGACGCCAGCAATCTGAGCCTGGGCGATCAGGTAACGGCTATCCGGTGCCCAGTCGGCGAACATTGCGAAGCGCTGGCGATCTGAAATCTCGCGCGGCTGCTGCTGTTCGGTTAATTGATGGTTAAGTGACGTATTGGGTGCAGATTTCGCACCCCGTTCTGCGGAATTCTGCACCCCGTTCTGCTGTAATTTGCACCCCGTGCCGTCATCTGCACCCCGTTCAGTGCGGGGTGCAGGATTTGCACCCCGCTTTATCGGCAAGTCATAGACGACTGGGCGTCGGTCATGACGTTCGATGTACACAGCGGCCAGCGCCTGATTGCCTGGAACGATCAGTTCAGACACCCGCAGTAGCTCGAGCTTGGAACGCACGGTTCGCTCGGAAAGTCCGGTGTCTTCACTCAGGGTCGTGGCCGAAGGGAACGCCCCGCGTCCGTCAGTACCGGCGTAGTTCGCCAGGCACAGCAGGACATGCCGCGCGCTTGAATCGGAAAGAGTTGTGCGCGGGATTTGTAGCGCCCACGCCATTGCCTGAACGCTCACGAAGACGCTCCAATATTTTGTTCAGCCAGCAATGCCAAGCCTTTGGTTGTGATGAGAGGATCAAATGCAGCGCGGTCTGCGCCTGTTTCTGGATCGGGCTTGAGCGCAGTGATCTTGTGCACCATCAAGCCAGTTGTGATGCGGGGTTGGTACGCAGTCCAACGACCAGAGCCACCCCGCCGAAATATCCACCGATGCTGGTGCAGCCACGCAAATAGCGCTGAAGGGGCAAGTTGCAGTTGCTTGGCAGCATCGGTGATACAGATGGCACCGCCGGCGCTGGCCAGGCGATTGATGGCTGCGACCTTCGGAGCCTGTTTGTCGATGACGAATTGCAGCTTCCGGTTCTGTTCGACCTGGTCGGCAGCCAGGCGCAGAGCTTCGGCGAATGAAGTCGGTATCCGCAGTCGGCCGATCAGTTGACCCTCCAACTCCCGCCAGCGCAAGATCACCTTCATTCGCAGCTCGGCGCTGTACCCGGTGAGCAAGCAATCAGTGTGCTCGCGATCAAGGAGGTACTCGGTCTGCTTACGGTTCTGACCGTCCAGATAGGTGTGCTCAAAATTGAGCGCACCTATTTTCAACTCTGCAAGCATGGCGGCGACGTCGCGTTTCACGTTCTTGTGCTGCTTGCCAGTCAGTTCTGCAATTTCACGCGACGACATTAACTGACGCGTCATGGCCTGGTGATCGCCATATCCGGGGGCGGCATCATGGCCGGTATTGCATGGGCCGGGTGTGGTGTGCATAATCCAGCTACCTCACGTTGTTTGTTGTTGAAGAAGCCGGTCTAGCCACCGGCTTTTTTTTGCCTGAAATTTGGTACTGGATGAAACAACAGCCCATCCGCTGTACTACCTGCCCTTCCCGCCTGAGCGGATAATTCGCATCAAGCCGCTGAAAGATTCTCTTTGTCGGGAGGAAAGACTTCATCGAGAACGCAAATAGCGCCCAGCTCATTCAGCGCGATCACTATCAGCCTTGCCTCGCTGAGGCCTGGGCTTCTTAGGCCCGATTCGTAGTTCGCCAAGCGAGACTGATTCCAGCCGAGCGCCCGGCGTAGCGATGCCTGGGTTATGCCAGCCCCCTCGCGGATGATGCGGACATGGTTCATGTGGTTTCCTCCATAATTATTTTCAGGATAAACACGTATCGTGTTAATGGCAAACACAATAAGTGAGAACGGGTATTTCATATCGTGTTTAGAATTCCGCGTTATGAATGAATCTCTCGCACAGAGGCTGCAGCGATTGCGCAATGCGGCTGGTAAATCTCAAGCCGCGCTAGCCAAGCTCTGTGGCTGGAGCTCTCAATCGCGTGTAGGAAACTACGAGTCCGGAACGCGGGAGCCGACGCTAGGCGATATTGAGCTGATGGCAAAAGCGCTTGGCGTTCCCTATGGTGTTTTGTTGATTGGGGAAGACGCTGCAGCGGCGACACGGGCGCTCAGTGAGCCCTCCAATATCGCCGAAGTGGAGCAACCCTCGCGGATGTACCGCTACCCTATAGTGAGCTGGGTCGCTGCCGGCGAATGGTCGGAAGCGGTTGAGCCCTACGCGCCAGGTGCTACTGATGACTACGATGTTTCTGACTACAAGGCCAAGGGCCCCGCGTTCTGGCTGGAGGTCAAAGGAGACTCGATGACGGCGCCTACTGCCCCTTCGATTCCAGAGGGCTCGCAGATCCTAGTGGACACCCGCGCAGACGTGCGCCCAGGCAAGCTGGTAATCGCGAAGCTGTCGGGCAGCAACGAGGCGACGTTCAAGAAGCTGGTAGAAGATGGCGGCGTCAGATACCTGAAACCGCTGAACTCGGCCTATCCGACCGTGCAGTGCACCGAAGACTGCAGGATCATTGGTGTGGTGGTCAGGTCGCTGACGAAGTTTGCGTGACCGGTCAGATATGGCGCGGCGGGGACTCCGAAAGGTGCTAATGTGCCAGCAGCCGCGACAAAGCCGAATCAACGACTCGCGAGCCACCTCAGAAGCTACGAATACCGTGCAAAATGATTAGCGATAAAATCGCGTTTTGCGGATGAGGTCAACGCCGAAGCACGATCGGCTGAGATCAAGGTCCGGCGAGGAAGGAATGGATACTGGGTAAGGAGTCTTGAGCAATCAAGGCAATGGAATGAACTTGAATAAATATACCTAGGTCGATATAGTGTTCGAACTGATTCCTCACAACGATTTGCTCATTGACCTAAAGCGTATTTTGGCGATTGAGCCACGCGCAGTGTACCGGACCCGCGAACTGATTGAGGAGCTCCGCAACAATCAGGACCTTCTGGACCGGCTTTCGCAGCAAAATTATGGAGCATGGCCTAGCAAGCCGAAAAAGGATGCTTTCTTCAATGTGAAGATGTGGATTGAGGCGCAAAACAAAGGGTTGAACCTATGGCGGCTTAGAGATTTTTCTTTGGTTGAGAAGGGCCTTGAGTACCGCCTTATCTACGCGTTTCTTTCACAGAAAAAGCAATATTTCATTCTGGCACTTGTTGAGAAAGACTTCGATTATGACATCGATCACCCAGTCTCTAGACGTATTTTCGCCTCCTGCAGGGCTCTCGAAGAGTTTTCCTGGTAGACCAGGGAAGGCTACATCGGGGCAAGCCCCTGTAATTCTAAAATTCAAGCTGCCAGTGCATACATCAGATGCAGCTACTCAGCACACGGCCTTTGATGCGTTCATGGCCGAGCTCGATGCCGACCCGGCTCACGCCGAAGGGTTTGCAGAAGCGAGAGCTTGGGTCGCGGATAGTTTTTACGCCGACGAGGGTGTTACGGTCCGCACAATTCGTCTTCGTGCAGGTATGACTCAAAAGCAGTTAGCCGCAGCTATCGAAACGAGCCAGCCGCAAATTGCTAAAATTGAGAGCGGCAGGCATGACCCTGTCATGTCCACGTGCAGGAAACTCAGCACAGCTCTCGGTGTTTCGCTGGACGTCTTGAGCGAGGCCTTAGTGAGGCAAACAGCTTTGAATGCTCAAAAGGAATTGAAATGAATCGCTACGCTCATGCAATTTTCTGCGACGACATCAGGCAGGAAGTCGGTGGAAAAACCACGATGGTTGGAATCTACACTGGGCAACTTGTAGCCTCTGAAATTCCGTGTGTCCTCCCCAAGATTTGCTTGGCACTAAGCTTGGTTACACCGCAGAAGCGGAAGTTTGAAGAGATATGCGTGACAGGTAGCTTCAACGACGTAGAGATCTTCAAAATGGAGCTATCCAAGAAGCAGATCGAATCAATCGTAACCCAAGCCCCAGAGAGGACTGAACCCGTTTCGTTTTATACCGTTCAGCTCATGGCAATACTCACTCCCTTTCAAATTGAAAAGGCTGGCAAGCTCAAGCTTTCCGTGCTAGCGGACGGTAAAAAGCTTGAGTGTGGCGGGTTAGAAATTAAGCATGCACCACCGGAAATGGTTATCTAACAGTATGCCCGGCCAAGCGTCGGGCTTTTTCGTTCTACCCCTTCAACGCCCTCTCCTGCCGATCAGACGCAAGCCGCCTCAGCCTCATCTCCCCTTTCACCTCAAGTACAAGCCCGACGATGTCCCGGATCGTGACCAGTGCCGCAGTATCGATGCCTGTGACAGTGAACTCTTCTGCCTCGGTGTCTTTGTCGAATACCTGGATCGTCATTGAAGCGTCAGGTGCGATAACGCACACGCACTTCATTGGCAAAAACGCTTCCTCTATGCAAGGCCTCAGGTCCATTGGGGAATTCATTCGGTCCATCCTGGTTGCAAGCCAGGAGAATTCCTGAGGCCGACGTTACGCCGAGTGTAGTCGGGATATTGGATAGTGCTGACGTTATGCCTAATCCAACCCCAAAGGACTCTTGGCTATAGCGCAAAATACGATTTCTAACCTGACCGGAGCCCGCCAATGAGCGGGCATTTTTTTGAGCGCGCGAAAATAAATCACATTTCGTGTTGACCTAATAAACACGATACGTGATAGTAACCCCATCGCAGCGGTCAATCGCAGCGACACAAGACTGGTGAAGCCGCCAGATAGCACGGGATCAGCGAAGTGATCTCCCAGCCCCGGATAACGGGACCGACTGGACGAAGCTCTTTACAGAGAACGGAATCACCTGTTGGACAGCATCACTGAAGCACCTGGCTAGCCGGGTGCTTTGGGATGACAACCACCGAGTAAAACGTAATGGATACAACCATCGTATGTGGGGCATGGAGAGGCCACCTCGGCCGTGGTCTTGCGCCGCGAGAGTTGCAGTTTTTGTTGTCAGCCGCCCAGGGCTGCACAGCCAAGGAAATCGCCCGAACGTTCGGCATCGCGCCGGGCACGGTCGTCAAGCGGCTGTCGGTCGCCATGTTCAAGCTGGGCGTGAATCGCNCGAGCGCAGAGCCCCCGAGTCACGCCGCGGCGGGTACGAACAGAAGATCAGCCGTAAGGGCTCGGACAAGCTCAGGCCAGTAGCGGCGATCTGCTGAGCATCAATCCAACCATCAGGAGCAAACATGAACAAAGAACAGGTTTACGACGATCAGATCAGCCCTCTGATTAAGCAGATCGTCGAAATTGCCAGGCAGAACGGTATTGCGATGGTCGCGAGCTTCAGCATTGCCCACGACGGCGAAGGTCCCAATGGCGAGGACTGCTCCACGCTGACCTGTACAACTCATCTGCCAGATGGCGATGAGGTATTTGATCCTCGCTACAGGCGGTGCGTTCAAGCAATCCAACATGGCGCTCATCAGATGGTGGCGATGTCGATCACCAGAAATGCACCCGATGGCTCCAAGACTCTGACAGCGATTATCTGAAAACCAGCACCAGCGTCAGCCTGACGAAAACTGCCCGAACCCTGTCATAGCGCCAGGCTGCATCGGAGATTGATCGGAGCGTGCCCAAGCGGGCTGCAGCGCTAGGATCGCAAAGCCCCGGAAAAGTCCTGAGCCGAATCTGTCGGCCAATACCTGAAACGCGGCGGGAATCAAGCAGGGGTAGCGCCCTGGTGTTCCGATCAATCTCCGATGCGGATGAGTTCAAACCGTTAAATCGGCCCCCTGCATCACCCTCCCCCAAATCAAACGACCGCATTGGCAGATGCCAGGCCAGTCTCACGGCTGGGTTTGGTCACCCGCGCCTGTCATCTGACCAATGCGGTCAAGGAGCCTCATATGCATCAGACAATCAGCCAGCGTCGTGCAATCTACGAAGGCCTGCGCCAACGCTGCACCCTTTCCACGGCCGAGTTTTACGACAAGGTCGGCCGCAAGAACCCGGCAGCTCTGCCGCGCTTCACGGTCGTGCCAAATGGCAATAACGAGTTCGGCATCGTCGAGCGTTCAACCGGCACTGTGCGCGGCGTTCATCGCGGCCACTGCGCGGCGTGCAAAATCGCTGAGCAACTGGAAGCCCAGCCTGTACGTCAGCTGTCGTTCGCCACTCACATACTGCGCTGGACTGCTGCGATCGCCACCGGCTTGGCGCTGTTCGCGCTGTACGGTGCAAGCTGATGATCAGTCCAGAGCTGAGCACGATTCAGCGCAACAAAGAGCGGTCCGCCGTCCTTGAGGCCGAAGTGGCTGAGTTCCTGAAGAGCGGCGGCGTGATCGCCACGCTGCAGGGTTTCGCATACAAGCCCAGGCCATACGGACGCATGGGGCCAGCAGCAACGCCAGCACCTCGCCGCCGGACCAAGGAAGCGATGCGCGCAGCAACTCCACCGCCCCCTAAGACGAATCTCCCACGGGGCCACGTCAGCGATGAGGTGGTCGCGCAGATCCGCCACATGGCACAGACAACCACAATCACCGACGTGAGCCGTACCACCGGG
>NZ_LKGW01000149.1:0-5252 GCF_001467335.1 Pseudomonas sp. ICMP 10191 | reverse complement strand
AAGCCTGGGGAGTGGTTCATACGCATTACGTCATTGGCGAAGTGGTTCCCGTGCAGCTCTGGAGCGTCATGGCTGTGGTCGCCGCTGGGATTATCTTCGGCCTCACTGGCCTGCTATTCGCGACGACCACCCATAAGCTAGGGGCTTTCGTTAAACGACTTATCTCCTATTCGCCATTACGACCATTCGCCGGCGGCCTTCTGATCGCAGTAGTCCAATCCTTTCAAATGCCAATGGCTCCTTGGGACTGGCTTGGAAAGATGTTGTTCACCGTTGTCTCCCTGGGGACTGGATTCAAGGGCGGCGAAGTCACTCCGCTGTTTTACATTGGAGCCACCTTGGGGAACGCGCTAGCGCCCCTCTTACATCTTCCCTTCGGCATGCTGGCTGGTATCGGTTTTGTCGCTGTCTTCGCTGGTGCAGCTAATACGCCACTGGCAACCATTGTCATGGCCATGGAGCNCGGTCACAGCAAGCATCACCGTCCTCTGCCGAAGGAAATCCGGCTCTCCGATATCAAGCAATTTCATGCTCAAAGTGAATCCGCCAGCGAGCGCAAAGTGACTTTTATTGGGGAAGAGAAATGACCGAACATCGCCAAGATCGCCTGACAGCTTTGCAGCTCTATTTCCCTGGCGCTAGTCGGGCTCGAGTTACAAATTTCTGGCATCACCTGAGTGCGCCCGCACTTGCCCAACACCTTCTTAAAGTCGCGCAGAAAGCCAAGATTGATCAGGTCATGCTCAAACCGATTTCTGCGGGCTATTTGACGGGCCATCGCATTTCCCATCATCACCCGGAGCTTGGTGATATGCGTCATCCGCAGTGTCTGGAATTGCTGGATACAGAGGTCAAGCTGCGCACCTTCCTGCGCGACCACGCTGACGAGTTGCGCAAGGTGCGAGCAGTTCTTCTCTTATGCGAGTTACCGCTCAGTGAAGCCTTGTAATTCAGTTCGAAGAAACAGTTCGCAAATGAAGAGGCATAGCCGACTAACCGTTGGTCGCTCTCGCCACATTAGAGGATGTTGCCATGAATGGCTTTCAACTGACGTTTTTCACTGAACAGAGTACCAACTACCAGCATCTTCCACTCGGGGAGTGGCTGGTTGAGTTCGCCAAACGAGAGGGCATGTTGGGAGCGACGCTGGTGAGCGGTACGGAAGGCCTGGATCATTTAGGACATTTGCATACCGCGCATTTCCTCAGCGGTGCTGATCATCCGGTCACAGTGACGATATCCACTGATGAGCCCGGGTGCGAGAAGTTGCTGGAAGCATTGGCCAAGGAGGCGTTTTCGCTGAGCTTTATCAAATTGCCCATCGAGTACGGTCGAGTGGGCCAGGCGAAAAGCTGAAAACCACGGTTTGTTGGACAACCAGTAAAAAGGATAAACGCCATGTACCGAATTTATAACCTGCGTCCACAGCCAGCCCCCGTCAACTGGGCTCGTGACAACAGGCCGCTCCTCGTAGGACTGGTTTTTTGGGCGCTTTTTTTGGCGGGCATTGCAGGCAGCCAAAAGGTATCGAGCGAGGGTTGGTACATCGTCACCTCGCTCGAAGGCGCCTTGGTCACGATGCGCATGCCCAGTGAGAAATCCTGCAAGGCAGACGTGACCATCACCTGCGTACCTGGCTACGAGCTGAGAGCACAGCAACGTTGAACGTTACGAGCGCGATGGTGGTGGGCAATCCAAAGATGAGATTGCGAAATGGAACTCACCGACGTCGGCTCATCAAAACCACTTTAGAGAAATGGGATACCACATGAGCGCAGTGATGCTGAGCATCGTATTCGGGCTTGTGATGGGCAGGCTTTTTACAGGATCCGTCTATGAATTCGTCGCGCTTTTCATCGTAAGCATTGGAGTGTCGTTGCTGACGTTTCATCTGCTAGATCAAAGGCGGGCCATGCTACAAGCCCAGACTGCGTACTGCTGTTCTGTGATGGTTGCGTCAAACCAAATGCTGGAGCTTTTCCAGATGGCAAAGGGAGGGCAATTCATGCCCTTGGTGGGAGAGATTCCTGAGCTAATTATTGGAGGCTTCTTGGTTCCCGCAATTGCGGTGTCGGCAGTGCAGCTGTTCAGAATACTCATGGAGAGCTGACTTCCGAAATCGAGGCCTCTCGACTTATTCACATGGTTAATGACGTTCCCGAATCGTCCCTTGGAGAAAATCAATGAAAACGCAAATCCAGGCTATTCATGCACGTGAAATTCTCGATTCACGCGGTAACCCTACCGTTGAAGTCGACGTCACCTTGGAGTGCGGAACACTGGGCCGGGCTTCAGTCCCGTCCGGTGCCTCTACAGGCGCTCACGAAGCTGTTGAGTTGCGTGACCATGATCCAAAGAGGTATTCCGGCAGAGGAGTGTTAAAGGCCGTTAGCAATGTGAATACCGAAATACTTGAGTCTCTGAGAGGCCAGGATGCAGTTGACCAGGAACAGATTGATCATCTGATGATTAAGCTGGATGGAACACCTGATAAGTCTAGGCTTGGAGGAAACGCCATCTTGGGCGTCAGCCTCGCCGTAGCCAGAGCGTCGGCTTCTGCGATGAAAGTGCCCTTGTTCCAATATCTGGGCGGCGAGCAAGCAGCAAGAATGCCCGTCCCAATGTTCAATATTCTCAATGGCGGTGTTCACGCAAACTGGCAAGGCCCTGACTTCCAAGAATTTATGATTGCACCTACAGGGGCTGGCAGTTTCAAGGAAGCCTTGCGTTGGGGCGCTGAGGTGTACCACGAGCTGAAAGCGGTGCTTAAGGACGCCGGCTACTCAACAGCGGTCGGAGATGAAGGCGGCTTTGCGCCGACGCTCAAGAAAAACTCAGATGCCATTGAGCTGATCATTAAGGCAATTGAAAGGGCCGGTTATACCCCTGGATCTCAGATCGAGATCGCTATCGACCCAGCATCCAGCGGTTTCTATGAGAACGGTCTTTACCATCTGCGCTCTGAAGGTCGTAAGGTCGATGCTCAAGAGCTGATTAGTCTCTATTCCTCCTGGGTCGACAAGTACCCGATTGCGGTACTGGAAGATGGCCTCGCGGAAGACGATTGGTCGGGCTGGAAGCAATTGAATGCTGCGCTGGGTAACCGGATCGAGTTGGTTGGAGATGACCTGTTTGTCACCAACGTCGAACGGATTCAACGAGGCATCAAAGAAAACGTCGCCAATGCTGTACTGATTAAACCCAATCAAATCGGAACCCTGACTGAGACCAAAGCCGCCATCGTAATGGCTTACGGGGCAAATTGGGGAGCTATGGTTTCTCATCGTAGCGGGGAGACTGTAGACAGCTTCATCGCAGATCTGACTGTTGCCATGGGTACTGGCCATCTCAAGACGGGCGCTCCATGTCGAGGGGAGCGGGTCGAGAAATACAATCAGTTTCTGAGAATAGAAGAGCATCTTGGCAGCCATGCGTTTTATGCAGGACATGATGCATTCGTGCGCTGACGGCCTATAGCCGGTAAACCTGTTGTACTGGTTACCGTAAAAAACGAACCACATATCGCTGTTGGCAAAAACGTCAGTGGCATTGGCCTTTCCTAGACGCTTGGAGATATGAGCATGAGCTACACGGATATTCCAGCTGGTAACGCGATCCCCGATGACTTCTTCACCGTTATCGAGATTCCTGCAAACCACTCGCCGATCAAGTACGAGGTGGACAAGCCGAGTGGACAAATTTTCGTAGACCGCTTCCTCAGCACGCCCATGTTCTATCCGGCCAACTACGGGTTCATTCCAAATACGTTGAGCGATGACGGAGACCCGTTGGACGTCTTGGTGATTTGCCCTTACCCGGTATCGCCTGGCGTTGTCATTCGTAGTCGCCCGGTTGGCGTGATGTACATGACGGACGAAGCTGGAGCGGATGCCAAGGTGATCGCGGTGCCTCATGAAAAACTAAGCTCTGTGTACAGCAACATAAAGGAATTCTCTGACCTCCCTGCATTACTCCTCGCACAGATCCAGCACTTCTTCGAAAGCTACAAGGCATTGGAGCCGGGTAAGTGGGTAAAGATGGGCCGTTGGGGGAGCGCAGATGAGGCCCGAGAAGAGATTCGCAAATCGGTAGCTACGTATAAACCAAAAAAGGGGGACCACTCGCCACATTAAAGGATGTGGCCACCTGTGTACCGAGCTACGCTCCAAGCACTGCAATAATGTCACTGATGGCGAAGTAACCCAAGGACTGCATTCCTGAACGGACTAGAGATTCCCGAGGCATTTAAAGGGTGTCAGTTCACTCAATGATAGCCTGCCTGATCGTTAACCTTTCCTCGGAACACGGAGTAGCTCCAAATGGTGTAGCCCAGAATGATCGGGATAATGAGCAGAGCACCTACAAGCATAAAACCTTGGCTTTGCTGGGGGGCTGCGGCATCCCAGATCGACGTCAACGGTGGGACGATGTTCGGCCACAGGCTGATGCCGAGGCCGCTGTAACCCAGAAAGATCAATACCAGGGTCAAGATAAAAGGCGCGTAGTGAGCACTGCTCGCCACGGCCCTGAACAACCCCCACATAGTCACCAACACTAGGACTGGCACCGGCAGGAACCAGAACAGGTTCGGTAGGCAGAACCAGCGTGCAGCGATATCGCCATGGGCGAGCGGCGTCCATAAGCTGACCACGGCGATCACAGCCAGCAGTGCCAACGTCAAAGGACGGGCCAGGTTATGCATGGCTTTTTGCAGCACGCCTTCAGTTTTCATGATCAGCCAGGTGCAGCCAAGCAAGGCATACGCAACTATCAGCGCAGCGCCGCAGAACAGACTGAACGGCGTCAGCCAGTCTAGGCCGCCCCCGGCGTACTGGCGATCGACCACCGGGAGGCCGTCGATGTAGGCGCCCAACGCCACGCCCTGGAAGAAGGTCGCCACCAGGGAGCCGCCGATAAAGGCCTTGTCCCAGATGTGGCGCTTCTCGTCAGTGGCCTTGAAACGGAACTCGAAGGCCACGCCGCGGAAAATCAGCCCGAACAGCATGAAAATCAGCGGCAGGTACAGGGCCGACAGGACCACCGAATAGGCCAGCGGGAAGGCGCCGAACAACGCCGCGCCGCCAAGCACGAGCCAGGTTTCGTTGCCGTCCCAGACAGGCGCGACCGTGTTCATCATTACGTCGCGATCGCCCGAGCCCTTCATGAAAGGAAAAAGAATGCCAATCCCTAGGGAGGCGCTGCAAAAATAGCCAACTGTCCCCACCCTTGGCACACTAAGTTCCTTCAACCAG
>NZ_LKGW01000148.1:0-5370 GCF_001467335.1 Pseudomonas sp. ICMP 10191 | reverse complement strand
CAGGTTGAGCTGACGTATCCACTCGTACTGGCTGCCCGAGACAGCGGCATCGTTCGGCGGCGTAGCCTTGAATTCGATGTACAGGCCGAAGTACCCGCCACGGGCCATCGGTAGCACCAAGTCGGGCACACCGGCGCGCACGCCCTGCTCTTTCAACTTGACCGCCACCTGCTTGAGCCGGTGGCCACCGTTGGGAACGTGGTAGATCAACGCCGCTACCAGTGGCATGCGCAGCTTGAGCTCGCGCAGCAATGCGGCCTGCTCCAGGCCCTCACGGTCGACGGACTTGGCACGGGTACGCTTCGGTTTGAACAACGTCATTTCGGCGGGCTTCACGGTGACACCTTCCCTTCGCGAATCAGGGCGTCCTGGGTACGCATGACCCCCTCGGCGTGGAACAGGCGGACTTCGTTACGACTCAGCACCGCCGGGGCGCGCAGGCGGCCATCGGCGATGTCGTGGCAGTAAGCACACGCCCAAGCGGCCTGCAGGTCGTTTGGCTTGATTCCCATGCCGCAAGTACCAGCCAGTCGGTAATGGGCGAGCACGGTGGTCGAGGATTCGCTCGAGCATCCTGGGTAACGGATCTGGCACTCGCGGTCACGCGCTGCGTTGGTGAGTTTGCTCATTGCACGTCTCCGCTGCGCTTGGCACGGAGCGCGGCCAACGCCTTGTTCCCCACTTCGGGGGTGATTGATTTGCCCGGTGCTGCGAGCTGCGCCACAGGCACGGGCGGCAACTCTTCACCACGCCAAATCTTGCGGCACTGCTCGAGGTATTTCTGCTCAAAGCGGGTCATACCCAGGTCGCGGGGAAGCGTTTGCAGGCTGAGAAAGCCGGAGGCCGCAGTGGCGTGGTAGATCGCCGGGTGAAACCACTTACCGCGTCCTTCCATGCCGGGGTGCGAGTTACGCAGAGCTTGGGAATACGCGACCTCGACGCTGGGTAGGCCAAGGCCCTCTGGAGCAAAACACCAGCTCACGAACACGCCAGGCGCGGGCACGAATGCTGATTTGCTCGCGCTGACCATGCGCATACCGTGGCGCAGTTGATCCATTGAGTTGATCCCGGAGCGCATGAATTCCGCCAGCCACTCCAGTTTTGCGGCGTTCATCACCTCCTCGGTCGGCCAAGACTGTCTCCATGCGCCGCAAGCTCCACGCAGCCGCAGAAACAATTCGTCGATTACCTGGCGGGTGGCCGGGTCGATCTCGACAGAGACCGCAGGCGGTGGGGTGTAGGTCGGATCGGTTCTCCGATTCTGGACCAGATAACCAGCTCGAACAGGACCATTCACAGGATCACCCCCTTTGAAGCCCAGTCGCCGCCGACTGCCGATTCTTCATCGGCTGAGAGTGAGCCTTTGGCACGCTCTTTCACGTACCAACCCACCAAGCGGTTACACCAGCCGGCGGATGTGTCTACGGTGTTCTGCTTGGCCACAAACCAGCCGATGAAGCTGCGGATCAGCGCGTCGGGGATATCGGCAGGCTTGACGCCAGCAATCTGAGCCTGGGCGATCAGGTAACGGCTGTCCGGTGCCCAGTCGGCGAACATTGCGAAGCGCTGGCGATCATCGGTCGATTCCAGGGCCTGCTTGTTGAAATCTCGCGCGGCTGCTGCTGTTCGGTTAATTGATGGTTAAGTGACGTATTGGGTGCAGATTTCGCACCCCGTTCGGTCGAATTCTGCACCCCGTTCTGCTGTGATTTGCACCCCGTGCCGTCATCTGCACCCCGTTCAATCCGGGGTGCAGGATTTGCATCCCGCTTTATCGGCAAGTCATAGACGACTGGGCGTCGGTCATGACGTTCGATGTACACGGCGGCCAGCGCCTGATTTCCCGGAACGATCAGTTCAGACGCCCTCAACAGCTCCAGCTTGGAACGAACTGTGCGCTCAGAAAGGCCAGTGTCTTCGCTCAGAGTGGTGGCCGACGGGAACGCACCGCGTCCGTCAGTACCGGCGTAGTTGGCCAGGCATAGAAGCACATGCCGGGCGCTGGAATCAGAAAGAGTCACGCGTGGGATCTGTAGCGCCCACGACATTGCTTGAACGCTCACAGTGCTACTCCAATCGATCTGCCTGTGTTGCCTTGCTCAGGTCTGATGTGCATAATCTGTCTCGCAAGTGTTGAAGAAGCCGGTCTAGCCACCGGCTTTTTTTTGCCTGAAATTTAGGCGCTGTAGGTGGCCGGTGCATCCGTGGTAGCTTTCGGCTTACACACCACAAGGTCACGGAGACCGAACATGTCAAACCTTTCACCGTTTGAAAGCGGCCTACTCGCTTCCCTCGCTTCGCTTGTCGCTGTCGCCAGAGCCACGCCCGGTTTTGATGGGGTTGCGCTGACTAAGGCCGCTGAATATTTCTTGGAAAACCCTGCTGCTGGATGCACTACCGGTTCCGCGAAAGAAGCTTATGAAGCTGCTCTTCGAGTGATCTCCAGAGGACACGAAAACATCCTTGAGGCTGTGCAGGACGAACCCTCGCGTCATTGATTGAAACGGCTCCATCTTTCCCCAATGTCCAAACTGGACGGCCGTTCACACGCCGGTCGCTTTCAATTGTGTGCTGCGGGGAAATCTCTGATTCAGTGTGTCTATCCGCCATAGCTCTTCCCTTCCTGTTCACTGGATGAATTAACAGCCCATCCGCTGTACTACCTGCCCTTCCCGCTTGAGCGGATAATTTCCACGAACACGACGCTTCTAAGCGGCGTTTATTCGAGATGTTTGAGACGGATCGTCCTCACGTCTTGCAGTTAGATTTCCTCCGGACTCTTTCTCCAATACGCACTGCATCGGGTATGAAAAACCTCCGGCAGAGCGGCATTGAGATACCCGGCTACTGGTGACCGCTAGGGCGTCACCGATGGCCCGCCCGGTGCCGAAATATTTCAGCGCTTCGTCAAAGGTCATGGTCGGTCTCCGGTGTCTTCATTGAAGTTTAGAGATCTTAACAGCACAAGGCAAGTTATCTAAACTGTGAATTGTTTAGAATCCTAAATATGGAATTTAAAGATCGCCTCCGGGCTCGTATGACCGAATTGAAGTTAAGCGCCACTGACCTGAGCGCTAGCATCGGCGTATCTAAAGCAACGATTACCTTCTGGCGTAACGGCACCAACGGTGCGACTGGGTCCAATCTCATGGCGCTGGCAAAGGCTTTGAGATGCTCTCCCCAGTGGCTGGAGACAGGTAAAGGTGAGGCGACAGGCAGCGAATCCTCAAACGTCGCAATGATTCCGCAGCCTGCGCAAATGTATTCCTACCCGGTAGTAAGTTGGGTCGCCGCTGGTGCCTGGACGGAAGCCGTGCAGCCCTTCCCAGACGGCTTCTCAGATAGGTATGACGTATCCGATTACAAGGCGAAAGGAGCTGCTTTTTGGCTGGAGGTAAAGGGTGATTCGATGACGTCCACGTCTGCACCCTCAATCCCTGAAGGTTCGCAGATTCTGGTCGATACGGAGGTTGACGTCCGTCCGGGCAAGCTGGTGATCGCAAAGCTGGCAGACAGCAATGAAGCAACATTCAAGAAGCTGGTGGAGGACGGCGGAGTCAGATACCTGAAGCCGCTGAACCCGGCCTACCCGACGGTGCAGTGTGTGGATGACTGCAAGATCATTGGGGTGGTGGTCAGGTCGCTGACGAAGTTCGCCTGATCGACTGATTCATCTAGGGCGTACCGCGCACGGCATTGCGGCTGCGCTGCTGGGCAAGCTATGGGCTACAAAAACGCGAACGTTCGACTGTGCCAAAAAAGGAGTTTGGTTTGAAAAAACCTGAAGCAGCATCTGAAAAACGATTGACAATGCTCTCGGTTAAATCCGAGGACTTCGTACGTTTTTTGATCAGTAAAGGTGTCGACAAAGACGAGGACTGCCCCGTTTGTCATAGGGAGTCTTGGACAATTTTATGCCCTGACGACGACGGCCCTACCCTTAGAATTGGGCTTCCAGTTAGGAATAGACCCAACATTTTTTACCTTTCTACATTTGCCTATACTTGTGACAACTGTGGATACATGAGGATGCACATGGCTTCAACGGTGCATCAGTGGGTTTCTGAGAACCCCGCGCCTTCGGCCGACCAGGACGGGCTTGACATGGATATGACAGGTTCTGGTGCAGATGATGATTAAGTCAACCTTGCCGCCCACCCCCGATTTCATTAAGAGACGCTTCGAAAACTGCACCAGTATGGGCATAAGTCCAAAATCGCGAGCGCTACCAGCAGATCTGACTGATGACAACAATCTCCCGAAGGGGGATACTAAAATCATGAATGACATTACCCGCGAAGAATTCCACGCCAAGCTTGAGACCATCGAAACCAAGATGGAGGCTCGAACAGAGTCCGTGTCAGCAAAAATTGACGCATTCATCGCAGTGCAATCCGAGCGCGATAAGAGGATGGAGGCAACACTGAATCAAATCTCCAGCAATCACGGAGAGATTAAATCCAGCATTGGCTCCATGAAGACAACGATGATAGTGACCGCTGTGTCTACTGTGCTGGCCATCGTGATTGGTATCGCCGGATTCAACGCCATGCTCACATCGAACATGGTCGCATCGTTCCAGATGGGTCGAAGCGAGCAGGCTTACCAGAAAAGCGTGGAGCAGCCGCCTCCTAACACCCAAGCTCAACCCCAGCAGAAATAAAAAAGCCCGGCCCTAGCGCCGGGCTTTTCCGTTCCTGAACATCCCCTCCCGATCTGACACAGCCCGCCACTGAGCGGGCTTTTTTGTGCCCGGGGCTAGAATCCGCCCAAAATGTTTAGTTTTCTTAAAATGCAGGTTGACACTTTTTGTTTAGTTTTCTAAATTACACGCATCGCAGCGATCAACCGCAGCGACACAAGACTGGTGAAGCCGCCAGATAGCACGGGATCAGCGAAGTGATCTCCCAGCCCCGGATAACGGGACCGACTGGACGAAGCTCTTTACAGAGAACGGAATCACCTGTTGGACAGCATCACTGAAGCACCTGGCTTGCCGGGTGCTTTGGGATGACAACCACCGAGTAGACGTAATGGATACCACCATCGTATGCGGGGCATGGAGAGGCCACCTCGGCCGTGGTCTTGCGCCGCGAGAGTTGCAGTTGCGCCGGGCACGGTCGTCAAGCGGCTGTCGGTCGCCATGTTCAAGCTGGGCGTGAATCGCCAGACAGCGATGATCGCCGAGGCCATGCGCCGACAGATCATTTCCCCGCTCTGCCTGTTGTTCATGTCGGTGATCGTTCTGCACGCGGTGCTGGGCGATGAATCGATGAGGCGCGAGCGCAGAGCCCCCGAGTCACGCCGCGGCGGGTACGAACAGAAGATCAGCCGTAAGGGCTCGGACAAGCTCAGGCCAGTAGCGGCGAT
>NZ_LKGW01000147.1:0-5514 GCF_001467335.1 Pseudomonas sp. ICMP 10191 | reverse complement strand
AGTGGCACGTAACCGCCGCCCGCCTTGAGGATCGCCAACAAGCCGATGACCATCTCCACGCCGCGTTCTACACAAATGCCTACCCGCGAATCCGGCTGAACGCCCTGCTTGCGCAAGGCATGGGCCAGGCGGTTGGCCTGCTCGTTAAGCTCGCGATACGTCAGGCGCTGTTCGCCGTGGACGACCGCAAGAGCCTGCGGCGTAAGCTCGACCTGTGCTTCAAACAGCCCGTGAATGGTCTGCTGCTGCGGGTAATCCAGCGCGGTGTCATTGAAATCCACCAGCAAATGATCACGCTCGACAGCTGGCAGAATCGACAGACTTTGCAACGACGCTTGTGGCATTAACTCAAGCGCGTCCACCAGTTGTTCCAGCGCCGTGTGCATGTAGCCACACACACGCTGCGCACCGACCGTGCTCGCCGCCAGCGCGGTCAGTTTGAAGCCGTCACCAAGGTCATCGACGTTCAAGGTCAATGGATAGTTGGTGCGTTCTTCACTGTTCAGGGCTTGAATACCCTGCCAGGCCTTGGCAGTTTGTTCTGCAGCGCTGCCCACCGCGCTGTGGCGGTAATTGAGCAGTGCGCTGAACAGTGGCGTTGGTGCGGCTACACCGCTGCACCGCTGGGCCAACGCCAGTGAGGCATGTTCGTGAGCGAGCAATGCGGTAAGTTGCGCGTGTGTTGCCTTGACCCCGGCGCGTACCCCTTGCCCGCCTACGGCGACCCGCAGCGGCAAGGTATTGATGAACATTCCCAGCGCCCTGTCAGCGCCCTCGCCGGCCTGCATACGGCCCAGCAGTACAGTACCGAACACCACATCGCGACGATCGGAAACCTTGCCCAGCACCTGTGCCCACGCCAGATGCACCAGACTCGCGGCACTCACACCCTGTTGTCGGGCCTGAGCACGCAGTCGCAGGTTCAACTGGCTGTCCACGACAAGAGCGGCTTCTTCGATATCACGGCCATCGCCCTGCACATCCTGCAGGCCGAAAGGCAGCGTCGGTTCGTCGATATCGCCCAGCATGTCGCGGAAAAACACTTCATGATCCGCCTGGCTGACCCCCAGACGCGCCTGAGCCAGGTAATTGCGATAGGGCACCGGCGCCGACAAGGATTCTGCCTCGCCCAACAGCCAGGCCTGCATTTCATGCTGCACCACTTCCATGGCCATATGGTCCAGGGCCATATGGTGGAACAGCAGCATCGCGATAATTCGCTGGTTGAGCGGGTCCTCGGCATGGACCAAGCGCATCAGTGGCGCTTGAGTCATATCGAGGCAGTAGTGACGCGGATCGAAGCGGCTATGCAGTTGCGCGCCAATCTCACCGTCAGCCGGGTCAAGTTCAAGCCCCTCAAGGTGCAATTTCGCTTCACGCCAGACCACCTGCACGGGTGAGTCCAGACCGTCCCAGACCACACCGGTACGCAGAATGTCATGCCGGTCGATAACCATCTGCAAGGCTTGAACGAAGGCGTCCAGGCGCTCGCGGTCATCAAAGGCAAACTGGCTCTGCAGCACATAGGGGTCGCCCTGCTCGGCTGCCATGTGGTGATAGAGAATGCCTTCCTGCAACGGTGCCAGCGCGTAGATATCCTGAACATTTGCCACGCCGCCGGGTACGGTAGCGACCACCTGGTCGATCTGCACCTGGGTCAGATTCGCCAGTGGCAACAGCTCCGGGGTGATGCGCTCGCAGCCTTTGTCTATCAGGTTGGCCGGTACCTTGATGTCATGGCCTGCGCCGACGGCTGCGGCCAGTGCGGCCAGCGTGGGCTGGCTGAACAGCACGCGTACATCGGCGCTCAGGCCCGCCTGACGCATGCGTTCGATCAGGCTGACGGCCAGTAGCGAATGCCCGCCGAGCTCAAAGAAGTGATCGTGGCGGCCGACGCGTTCAACGTTGAGCAATTCGGACCACAAGCGCGCCAAGGTGATTTCCACTTCCCCCTCGGGTGCCTCGAATTCACGGCTGGCATAGGCGTCAGCGTCCGGTGCCGGCAAGGCCCGGCGATCCAGCTTGCCGTTGGCGGTCAGCGGGAAAGAATCCAGCACCATAAAGGCGCTTGGCACCATGTATTCGGCCAGAGAAGCCGCCAGTTCGCGGCGCAGTTCGACCGCTGACAAGGCGCTGTTGTCTTCGCCGACCACGTATGCCACCAGGCGCTTTTGCCCAGGTTCGTCCTGGCGGGCCAACACCACGGCCTCCCTGACGCCAGAGCATTCGACCAGACATGCTTCGATTTCACCCAGTTCGATACGGAAACCACGGATTTTCACCTGGTCATCGTTACGGCCCAGATACTCGATAACCCCGTCTGCGTTCCAGCGGCCGAGGTCACCCGTGCGGTACAACAGGGCTCCAGCGTCGTCGCTGAAAGGATTGTCGACAAACTGTGTGGCGTTCAGCTCAGGACGGTTCAGGTAACCCTTGGCCACGCCCTGCCCGCCGATATACAGCTCCCCGCCCACGCCCACGGCCACCGGTTGGCGCAGGGTATCGAGCACATAAACCTGGCTGTTGCCAATCGGGCGACCGACAGGAATACCGCCGGTGCCGACCGAGGTGATCTCATGGGTCGTGGAAAAGGTCGTCGCTTCGGTCGGGCCGTAGCCGTTGAGCAAGTGTCGCGGAGCGCCTTGTTTCAATACCCGGGCGATCACCGCCGGGTCCAGCACATCACCACCGACGATCAGGTAGCGCAATTTCGCGAAGGCCTCCATCAGGCCGTCGGCATACTGATGGAACAGGCCCGCGGTCATCCACAGCACGCTGACCGACTGGGACAACAGCAGCGCGCGGAGCTCGTCCAGAGACAGCAACACCGACTGCTCCACCACAACCACGCAGCCGCCATTGAGCAGTGGCGCCCAGACATCCAGGGTGCTGGCGTCGAACGCCGGGTTTGAGGCGAACGCCACACGATCCTGTGCATTGAAGTCAGCGTAACCGTTGTTGATGACGAGGCGGCTGACAGCACGGTGCGGCACCAATACGCCTTTGGGCATACCGGTGGAACCGGAGGTGTACATGATGTAGGCCACCGATTCGGCGGACGCTGATGATGCCGGGTTGTGCGCATCGCTTGGCAGTTGCAGCAGGTCGAGGTCAATCCGCTGGATGCCTTCAGGCAGGTCGTGGCGAGCCAGCGTCAACACCTGCCGCGCGCCGCAGTCTTGCAGCATGAATGCCTGACGCTCGGCGGGAGCGTTGATGTCCAGCGGCACGTATGCCGCCCCGCATTTGATAATCGCCAACTGACCGGCCAGCAGATCGAGGGAACGCTCCAGCAGCAATGCCACCCGCTCGCCCGGTTGCACGCCGAGGTCGACCAGGTGACGAGCCAGCGCGTTGGCGCGACCGTTCAATTCCCGGTAGGTCAGGCACTGGTCATTCTGTACAGCAGCAAGTGCATCAGGCTGCGCCGCCACTTGCTGTTCGAAAAGTTCCTGCAGGCTGCTGTTGCGTGGGTAGTCGCGTGCCGTGTCATTGAAGTCATGCAGCACTTGCTGGCGTTCGGCTGAAGAGAGGACTTGCAGACGCTGCAAAGGGGTTTGCGGCTGCTGCTCCAGCGCCTCTACCAGCGCGCCGAGTGCCGTCAACATATACTCGCCGATGCGCTGTGCACCGATCTGCGCCAGGGCCTGAACCGTCAGGCTGAAGCGCTGGCCCAGGTCGTCCACCGACAGAGTGATCGGGTAAGTGCTCTGCTCCTCGCTGCCCAGGCTCTGCAAGCCATTCCAGGCCTGGAGCGCTTCGGCCGAAGCCACCGATTCGCTGGCACTGTGACGGTAATTGAGCAGCGAATTGAACAACGGCGCCGGTGCGGCCACGCCGCTGCAACGCTGGGCCTGGGCCAGGGACGCATGTTCATGACCGAGCAAGGCAGTCAGTCGAGCGTGGGTGGTTCTGACCCCTTCACGCACCGCGTGCCCTTCCAGCTTGACCCGCAACGGCAAGGTGTTGATGAACATGCCCAGTGCCCGATCGGCACCGTCGCCGCCCTGCATCCGGCCCATCAGCACTGTGCCGAAAACCACATCCGATTTGCCCGACAGTGCACCCACCACCCGCGCCCAGGCGAGGTGATGCAGGCTCGCGGCACTGACCCCAAGCTGCCGGGCCTGTGTGCGCAGGCGCGCGCTCAACGCTTCATCGACGGGCAGGTGCACATCTTCGATCAGTTGCTCGCTGCCCAGCGTTTCGACCACGCCGAACGGCAGCGTCGGCTCGTCGATGTCGGCCAGCATCTCGCGGAAAAAACCTTCATGAGCATCAGCCCCGACACCCAGCCGAACCTGTGCCACGTAGTTGCGATACGGCACTGCTTCGGGCAAGGCATGGCCTTCGCCGAGCAGAAAGGCCTGCATCTCGTGTTTCACCAGCTCAAGCGCGGCGTGGTCAATGGCAATGTGGTGGAACAGCAGGATAGCGACCCAGCGAGCGTTGGCCGGATCTTCAGCACAGACCATGCGCATCAACGGGGCCTGGCGTAAATCGAGGCGGAACTGCCGGGAATCATAGCGTTCGTGCAACTGGGTTTCGATGTCGCCGTCAGCCACGTCCAGCGTCAGTTCATCCACGGCCAGCGCCGCATCGCGCAACACCACTTGCACCGGTTCGTCTAGGCCTTCCCAAACCATCGCCGTGCGCAGGATGTCATGGCGTTCGATCACCGCCTGCAGTGCCTGGGCGAAGTCGTCGAGACGTTCGCGGCTCTCGGCCCCGAACAACGCCCGCAATACATACGGGTCGCCCTGCCCGGCCGCCAGGTGATGATAGAGAATCCCTTCCTGCAGAGGCGCCAGCGGATAGATGTCCTGCACATTGCCAGCCCCGCCCGGTATCGCATCGACGATTCTGTCAATCGCCTCTTGGCTCAGATTGGCCAGCGGCAGCATGTCCGTGGTAATGCGAAACGCCGGACTGAGCCAGTCACCGCCCATTCGAGCTACGAGCGTCAGCAGTTCTGCCTTGTGCACGCTCAGGCTTTCAAGAGTGGCACTGTCCAGCCCCTCGTCGTCTCCGAGAATCACCAGATCATCTTCTTCCTGTTGAAGACGGATCGAGTGCGTGGAAAGAACTGCCATCAATTCGCTGAAGTGCATCGAATAACCTGCTGTTTTTCATTTCGGAGAGGGTTGACGACTCCGGGGCACGGTGTCGCAAACAGTGTTTCGCACGATAAATACGGAGGGGCTTCGAAACTCGAAGACAGAACGGGATCCGGGCGCAGGTATGATTGGAGCCGCAGCAATAAAGGGCTGCGATCCTATGACACACACGAAACTTCCCATTCGCCGTGCTTCCCACACGCCGCAAAAATTAGAGCATCCACAGGCGACTGTCTGTCGTGGGAAGCTGGGACAAGACTTGAGGGTGACGTCAACGCAGCGATGTGCGAGCGCTTGGCTGAACAAGCAGGGGGGATGTTGGGAAAACGTTGGGAAAGCGTTGCGAAGGGCTTCAGGGTGGAAGGCAACCACTCGACCGTTTGCAAACCGGTCGGGT